>CAZDGT010000287.1:0-5991 GCA_964504905.1 uncultured Bordetella sp.
CGAAGAGTTGTTTATTTTGAAACCGGACACGGTCGAAGAAGACGTGAACGGATTCGTTGAGCAGATCCAGCATGTGATCACCAACGGAAAGGGAACCGTCGATAAAACCGACAAGTGGGGCGTGCGCAAGCTGGCCTACCGCGTACAGAAGTACAGCGAAGGCCTGTATGTGCTGATCCAGTTCACTTCCACCCCGGACCTGGTGAAAGAAGTAGAACGCCGCATGCGCGTCAGCGACGTGGTGATCAAGTTCATCACGGTTCGTATCGACGAAAAGCAGAAGAAGATCGATAAGCGCAAGAAAGCCCGCGACAAGCGCGCGGCGCGCAGACCGGCTCCAGCGCCAATGGCGCCTGCAATTCCGGCGGCAGCGGCTCCGGCCATGCCGGCTCTCCCCGCGGAACCGGGCCATGCAGCACCCGGACATGCGGCACCAAGCGCACCTCCCGCGGCAGCGCCAGAATCCACTGAGGGCAAGGAGTAAGTCATGGCGGAAACCAGAGGCGGAAGACCCATCAGCGGTTCCTCGCGTCCCACCGGCGGCGACAAAGCCGTGATGGGCAAGAAGCAGTATTTCCGGCGCAAAAAAATGTGCCGGTTCTGCGTGGATAAGATTGACGACATCAACTACAAGGACGTGCGCTTGCTGCACTCCTTCATTTCCGAGCGCGGTAAGATCACGCCCCGGCGCATTTCGGGAGTCTGTGCCCCGCATCAGCGGCGGCTGGCGGAAGCCATCAAGCAGGCGCGCAACATCGTGCTGATCCCGTTTGCGACGTCGCTGTAATAGGAGCCCAGGTCATGGAAGTCATTTTAAGAGAAGAAATCGAAAACCTCGGGCGCCGCGGCGACGTGGTCAAGGTAGCGCCCGGCTACGCCCGCAACTTTCTGCTGCCCAAGCGGCTGGCGGTGGCGGCCAACGAATCCAACAAGAAAATCGTGGAGCAGGAAAAGCAGGCTTACTTGCGCCGCGAATCGAAAGAGATCGGCGATGCCTCCGATCTGGCCAAGCTGATGTCCTCGGTCGAACTCACTATCGCCCAGAAGGCCGGCGAGAACGATCAATTGTTTGGTTCCGTGACGTCGCAGGATATCGCTGCGGCACTCGAAAAAGCCGGCTACACCATCGACCGGAAAAAGGTGCATCTGGAGGAGCCGATCAAATCGCTCGGCGACTTCAAGGTGACGGTGAAGCTGCACCGTGAAGTATCGGTGGAGCTGCCGGTGCACGTAGTCAAGGACGAATAGTGAGCGAGGACTCGCGGCCAGGGGCCAGTCCATTTGAACTTTTGGAAGCGGCGGCACGCGGACGTATCGGCGTCGACCGCCGCTTTCTTCATTCCATCGTCGATAACGGCGCGGCGAACGAAGTGGCTGCCGAAGTCCTGCGCTTCGCGCGTTCCCCGCAGGACGAATACCCGATTAATCTCGATCCACTGCTGACGGATCTTTTCCGCCATTTTGGAACAGACGAAGCTCTAGATTTTTACGTTGATGCGATCCGGCGTGCGCCGGAGGACGTGGACGATAGCTTGATCCAGGCGCTACTGCCCTTTGCCGAGAAGGCCGCGACGCCGCTCTTAAATTTGTATGAAGAGTTGGGCGAGGAGCAGGGCTCGGACGTCGCGTTTTTGCTGGCAGCTTTGCGAGTGCGCGATCCACGTGTGCTGAAGTTGCTGCTTGACCGTTTGGAGTACGACGCCGCCGATGGCGCGTTCTGCCTGGGGCTCTATGGCGATCCGGCCGCACAACTACCGCTCGAAAAGATGCAGGCCGAGGTGCCCGAGTCGGAAGCGGATCTGCGGCGTGAAATCGACTACGCGCTAGAGCAACTGAAAGCGCCGGAGCCGAAGTATCAGCCCGAGCCGTTCGATCTTTTCGCCGAATATCCGGACCGCGAACTGCCTCCGTTCGAAGTGCTGGATGAAGCCGAGCGCATCGGAATGCTGAAGTCGGCCGAGGCGGATGTACGAGCCGGCGCGGCGCAGACGTTCTTCAATCAGGATCTGGATAAACCCACTCGCCAGGCGCTATTTGCAGTGGCCAAGGGCGATACCGACGCCACAGTTCGCGGTGCCGCCTGGGCCTCGCTGGGCGATGCAACCGAAGACGCTGCGATCCGAGATGCCATGATCGCGGTACTGAACGACGAATCAAAGTCCATCGAAGAACGCGGCGGGGCTGCAGTGGGACTCTATGCCGTCGCCGACCGCGACGAAGTTCGCAAGGGTCTCGAAGCGCTGTATGCTTCAGGCGGCAAGGCGCGCATTAAGGCGCTCGAAGCCATGTGGCGCTCGCTATGGGCGCCTTACGCCAAGTTCTTCCCTGAGCATTTGGATGACAGCAAGCCCGAGAATCAGGACGTGGAACTGCTGCGGCACGCCCTGCGCGGTTCTGGCTACTTCCGGCTGACTCGCCACGCGGACAAGATCGCCAGTTTCTTCGATCGCAACGAGCCTTACGATGACCTGCGCGATGACGCACTGTTTGCCTACGCGCTCGCGATGCCTGGCGAGACCACGCGCGGCCGCATCAAGGGAATGCTGCGCAAGATTGATTCCATAGCGAAGCTCTCGCAGACAGAAACCGAGTTGGTGATGTTTGCGCTCGATGAGCGCTTGCGTTTGCACGGTCTCGCTCCGGTGTTCGAAGCCGAGCAGGCGGACGAGCACGATCACGAGCAAGATGCGGCTCCGCCGAGCCCAGGACCTGAGCCTCCTGCCGCCGCGCTCTACTCAAAAATGCCAGCCCAAAAGACTGGACGCAACGATCCGTGCCCGTGCGGCAGTGGCAAGAAGTACAAGAAGTGTCACGGCGTCGTGCAGTAATGTCGTTCAGTAACTGGCTCAGCAACACACTAGAATAAATTTAAGCGTGGCTACAGCCAAACCCTCACTTCTCCGGCAGCTCGGCGTCTTCAGTGCGACCGCGCTGGTGGTGTCCAACATGATTGGCACTGGGATTTTCACCACCAGCGGGTTTTTGGCCGGAGATCTGGGTTCCCCGAGCTTGGTTTTGTGGATCTGGGTAGTAGGTGCAGTGTGCGCCTTGTTCGGGGCGTTCTGCTATTCCGAACTCGGCATCAACATGCCCAGTTCCGGCGGCGAGTACGTTTACCTCACTCAGGCTTACGGACCCACTTGGGGATTCATGACGGGCTGGGTTTCATTTTTCGCCGGGTTTTCCGCGCCGATCGCGGCGGCCGCGCTAGCGTTCACGGATTACCTCGCTCAGTTCTTCCCTGCCCTGCATCTAGAACATTCGCAGGTTCTGTTCGGTTCCGGCGACTGGAAGATCACGTTCGGCTGGGCGCAAGTGGCGGCGTGCCTCTTGGTCCTGCTGTTCACCACCATCAATATTTTTGGGGTTCTGCGTGTCGCACGCTTGCAGAACGTGCTTACCGGAGCGAAGGTGCTGATCTTGGTGTCTTTCATTGTCCTGGCCTTCGCCGTTGGCAACGGCGACTGGAACCACTTTTCGATGAATGCAGCGCGCACGTCCACAAGTTCCATCCCTGCCCAATTTGTGGTCAGCTTGTTCTTCATCTATGTGGCGTATAGCGGTTGGAATGCCGCTACCTACGTCGCCGAAGAGCTGAAGCAGCCTTCGCGGACCCTGCCTTTGGCTCTCACGGTGGGAACGATTCTGGTAGCGGCGCTGTATGTCGGATTGAACTTCGTGTTTATCTACGCGGCTCCGCTGGAGGACCTGAAGGGCGAGTTGGCGGTGGGAGCGTTGGCGGCGTCGCGCCTGTTCGGACCGCAGGTAGCCGGGATTTTCAGCGCGCTGATGGCGCTCTCGCTGATGTCGACAGTGAACGCGATGGTGACTATCGGGCCGCGTGTTTATTACGCCATGGCGAAGAACGGCGCTTTTCTGGCTTCCGCGGCGAAGGTGCATCCGAAGTGGCACACTCCCGTGGTGGCGATTGTTGCGCAGGGGATATGCAGCATGTTGATGACGCTCACGCCTTTTCCGCAACTCGTCATCTATATCGGCTTCACGCTGAACGTGTTCGCGGTGATGAGCGTGGCGGCGCTGATGATCTTCCGGCGGCGCGCGGGCTGGCAGAAGCTACGCGTGGTGAGCTTTGCCTACCCGTCAATTCCAGTGGCGTTCCTGCTGGTGGGCGTATGGATGATCATCCGCGGCCTGCAGTTCAAGCCTTTGATCTCGCTGGCGGCTGCCGTGACGCTTGTCACGGGAGCGCTGGTCTACCACTTCCGCCTGCGGCCGCGCGAAGCTCCCGCGCCGACGATCGAAACGTATTGAATCTAGCGCAATTCAACGGTCTTGCCGTTGATAATGATGCGCTCGATTCGCATCTCATTCGGATCCGACTTGTTGGGATAACCCACGACCGTCGCCTTGGTTCCTGGTTTGATGGCGTCGCTCGATAAGCCTCGCGCCTGCATCCGCGAGGGCGGGGCTAGGATGGCAGTCCATGTCTTCCCCTTTTCGCCATCCGCCTGCAGTTTGATGGTCGCGTGCGGATTATCGTAGCTCGACTCACGAATCGTGCCGGTAACGTTCATGGTCTTGCCTTCCTCGTAACCCGTCCAACCATGGTGGGCCAGCAGCGTGCCCGCCGCAGCGGCACAGAACAACAGAGCCAGGAGCATTCGTTTGCGCATAATGAGCCTCCTTTACCATCCTAGAACAATGCGCCGTCGCGCGCGGCGGGCCGCGCGCGTTAAACTGAAAGTTAATGTCCATCGTAAATCCGCCGCGCCGGTTGCTGTTTACTGCCGGCCCCACGCAAGTTCATCCCCGTGTCTATGAGGCCATGGGGCAGCCCATCGTCGGTCATCTGGATCCATTTTTCTTTGAGGTTTCCGAGCAGATCCGCAAAGACCTCCGTCCGGTCTTCGGCACGCAGAATCCTTTTGTACAGGTGATTTCCGGCACGGGTAGCGCCGGGATGGAGACGGCGCTCGCCAATTTCGTCGAGGCCGGGCAGAAGCTAGCCGTCTTTACTGCGGGATATTTCGCGGAACGCTTCGTCGAGATGGGCCGGCGTCACGGCGCGAATGTGGTGTGCTCCAGCAAGCCTTGGGGTGAGACCTTCACCGAAGCGGAGGCATCCGCATTCCTGGACCGCGAAAAGCCCTACGCGGTCGCCTTCGTGCACGCGGAGACCTCAACTGGCGCGCTGCAGAACTTGAAAGCGATCACGGGACCCGCGCATGCTGTAGGCGCGATCACGATTGTCGATTGCATTACCTCACTGGGCGCGATGCCGATCAACGTCGATGCCTCCGGCGTGGACGTTGCCGTGAGCTGCATTCAGAAGGGGCTGAGCTGCCCTCCTGGGCTTGCCCCGATCACCGCCTCTCCCGCAGCAGTGGATCGCCTGCGTGCTCGTAAGACGCCTTGCCCGATCTGGTACATGGATCTGAAACTGCTGCTGGATTACTACGAGGGTGCGCATCGTTATCACCACACTGCTCCGATCACAACGTTCTATGCGTTGCGCGAGGGCCTTGCGCTGGCCATCGAAGAGGGCGTGGAGGCGCGATTCGCGCGCCACCAGGAAGTGCATGACGAGTTCGTGCGACGCATGGAAGCCGCGGGTTTTGAGATGTTCATTTCCGATGACGCTCAGCGCATCCCCACCATTAACACTATCCGTATCCCGGAGGGTGTGAGCGATGTCGAAGTGCGCAAACGCCTGCAAGAGAAGTACAGCATCGACATCGCCGCCGGCTTCGGCCCCCTCGCGGGCAAGATCTTCCGTGTGGGTTTGATGGGTCCGCTAGCGACGCCCGAGAACGTGGATATGCTCACCGGCGCGCTGATCGAATGTATACACTAGGCGCATGGCCAAATTCGAGCTCAACAAATCCATTGAAGCCGTGAAGCTGAATCCGCGAACTCTACGGCCCCTAAGCGCCCTGAAACATACTATCCCGTACGGGGCGGTGCTGGAAAAGCTGACGCTCGACCGGGATATGCAACAATTCCATTACCTGGGCGAGCCTTACGAGTGCC
>CAZDGT010000288.1:0-1523 GCA_964504905.1 uncultured Bordetella sp.
TCGATCTCGATATTCTCGCTCCAGTCAATGTGTTTGGCCCAGAGTGGTTGCGGCGGCGGGGCGTCGAGAGCGACTTCGCGGAGATCGTGGTACCAGCACTTCAAGCTGCTGGATCCGCCGTTGATCACTAAGATTTTCACTGCCACTGCCAGTCGCGGATTTCCGGCATATCGATACCGTGCTTCGCGACGTAGAGTTTATGCTCGATCAGGCGGTTACGGAGCATGAGTTTGACGTGAGCCGCCTTGCCCTCAAGGCCCGGGACGCGAGCAATCACATCGCCCGCGAGATGAAACCGGTCGAGATCGTTCATCACGGTCATATCGAAAGGAGTAGTAGTCGTGCCTTCTTCTTTATAGCCGCGGACGTGCAGGTTGTTATGATTCGTGCGCCGATACGTCAGGCGATGGATCAGCCACGGGTAGCCGTGAAACGCAAATATCACCGGCTTGTCCTTCGTAAAAATGGCATCGAAAGCGTCATCGGACAATCCGTGCGGATGTTCACTCGCGGGCTGCAAGGCCATCAGATCGACGACATTGACTACGCGAATCTTCAGGTCCGGCAAATGCGTGCGCAGCAAATCCACAGCGGCTAAAATTTCGAGCGTAGGAATATCGCCGCAGCACGCCATCACTACGTCGGGCTCCCCGCCTTGATCGTTGCTGGCCCATTGCCAGATCCCTAAGCCGGTGGTGCAATGCGCGACGGCCGTATCCATATCCAGCCACTGTAGGGCGGGCTGCTTGCCGGCCACGATGACATTCACGTAGTCGCGGCTGCGAAGGCAATGATCCGCCACGGAGAGCAGCGAGTTCGCGTCCGGCGGCAAATAGACGCGCACGACGTCGGCCTTCTTATTGATCACATGATCAATGAAGCCAGGATCTTGATGACTGAAACCATTGTGATCCTGCCGCCAGACGTGCGAAGTGAGCAGATAATTCAACGAAGCGATGGGTGCCCGCCACGGGATACCGCCCGTCACCTTCAACCACTTGGCATGCTGGTTGAACATGGAATCGACAATGTGAATGAACGCCTCATAGCAGGAGAAGAAACCGTGCCGTCCTGTGAGCAAATAGCCTTCGAGCCATCCCTGGCACAGGTGTTCACTTAAGACTTCCATCACACGCCCGTCGGGGGCCAGGTGATCGTCATTGGAAAAAATCTTCGCCGTGGAAGTGCGATTCGTGACGCTGAAGAGAGCGCCAAGGCGATTGGAGGCCGTTTCATCGGGCCCCATGACCAGGAAATTGCGCGTCTCGGCGTTCAAGCGCATCACGTCGCGCAGATAACCGCCGAGCAGGCGCGTCGCCTCGGCGGGAATCGCGCCGGGTCGCGGCACGTCGATGGCATAGTCGCTCACCTCGGGGCAGCGCAGGTCGCGCAGCAACAAGCCGCCGTTGGCATGGGGATTGGAGCCCATCCGCCGCTCGCCCTGGGGCGCCAGCGCCGCCAGTTCCGGGCGCAAGCCGCCCGCATCGTCAAAAAGCTGCCGCGGCCGGTAACTTTGCAGCCAT
>CAZDGT010000289.1:0-7431 GCA_964504905.1 uncultured Bordetella sp.
GGCCTTCCTGGGCGCGAATCCGGTGCAGGGGCACGGCGATGCGCATACCGGCGCGAGTACTGGGCCCGTCGCCGACATCGTCAAAGAAATGGCGCGCAAGCTGGGAGTGCCCTACAAGATCATTCCGGCGGCAGGCGCCACGGGGGTCATCGGACTCCTCCATTCGCACCAAGCTGACATCGGGTTCCTGGCGTATGATGAAGTCCGCGCCAAGGAAGTCGATTTTGCCGGCCCGTACGCTCTGATGTACAACACCTACCTGGTACCCAGCGATTCTTCCATCAAGAAATCTTCTGATGCCGATCGCGTGGGCGTCAAGATTGGCGCGGTTCGCGGACAGACACAAGAAGTATTCCTGAGAGGGAACCTGAAGAGTGGCGAAGTGAAGCTCTACGAGACCCAGCCGCCTCAGCCCGAGTTGGAGCGGCTTCTGGTGAGCGGGGAACTGCAGGCCTTCGCGGCCAACCGTCAGCGCATGGAAGATGCCGCCGGTAAATCCACCAGGCTGCGTGCGCTGACCGATAACTTCCTGGTGGTGATCCAGCAGATCGTCGTCGAAAAGGGCGATCCTGCGAAGCTCGCCCAGATCGATAGCTTGATCGATGAGATGCGGACGTCGGGCCTGATCAAGGCCTCGCTCGAACGCGCCAAGATCGCGGGCGTAGACGTCGCGCCGGCCGGATCTAAATAGGAACTGTTCTGCGCTCGGCTGCGCTGCGTTGCGCGGCTTCGATCACCAACAGACCATCGCGCGAATCGCGCGGGTCTACCGGTACCGGAGCTCCAGTTTCAAGGCAGGCGGCGAGAGCTTCGTAAAATCTCTCGTAGCCGCCCCGCAGTGTTTCCACTTTGCGTGCAGTCCCGCCCGCCGGAGTCAGCTCACCAAAGTTCTCGGGCAAATCGCAGCCCCATTGCGGATCTCCGGGACGCAAGCCTTGCTTGAGCGCGTCTTCTTGTCCGTCGATGCCGAACTTGAGGAAGCTCCCGCCGTCCCCGTGGACTGTAAAACGAGGTCCGGGTTTTACCACCAGCGTCGCCGCATGCAGGATCACGCGAAGCGGAGCGTAATCCAGAATCAAGTGAAAGTAGTCCTCGACTTTTGCTCCTGCGCGCTGCACGATCACATCGGCAGTCACGGCGCGCGGCATTCCGAAAAGGTGCAGACTTTGGTCGATCAGGTGAGCGCCAAGATCATAGAGGATGCCCGAGCCGGGTCCCGGCTCCTCGCGCCAGCCGGCCTTGATCTGCGACCGGAAGCGGTCAAAGTGGACCTCATAGTGATATACCTTGCCCAACCAGCCCTGCTCGATGCAGTGACGCGCGGTGAGGAAGTCGTTATCCCAGCGCCGGTTCTGGAAAACTGAAAGGACCAACTTTCGGCTGTCCGCCAGCGCGATCAACTCGTCAGCTTCGCGGGCGGTGGTGGCCACGGGCTTATCGACGACGACGTGTTTGCCTGCCGAGAGCGCCGCCCGGGCGTGCTCAAAATGGTTCGCGGATGGCGAGGCGACGATGACTAGGCCGATCTGCGGGTCGCCCAGAATATCGCTGATATCGGGTACCGCCGCTGCGCCAGGAAGGTCTTTCGCCACCTGTTCGCGGCGGCTGGTGACCACTTTGGAGAGCCGGAATTGCGGGACGGCCCCTAGCAGCGGAGCATGGAACACCGATCCGGCCAACCCGTAACCTATCAAGCCGACCTTGATCATCTGCTGGCTAGTCTAAGCTGCCAGGCGGGCCCGATTCAAGGCGAATTTCAGGGGAAGTGACGCGCAATTAAGGGCTTGCAGTCCTTTTTGTTATGTGTTACTCTTCTTACAGCTTTTGAAACCCCAGTACGTCGCTTGAACTGCAACGAAAAAACCTCGCTAGACCGTATCAATCGAACCCGCAGGGACTTCCAACGCTAGAAAAGAGAAAAAACTTCAATGAAAGAAACAGGAACGGTGAAGTGGTTTAACGCCGGTAAAGGATTTGGATTTATCGCACGTGAGAATGGCGAAGATGTGTTCGTGCATTTTTCGGCCATCGAAGCGAGCGGCTACCGCACGCTGGAAGAAGGCGCCCGGGTTTCGTTTGTGGTTACGCGCGGACCGAAGGGTCTGCAGGCCGAACAAGTCAGCCTAGCCTAAAATCTGGTTCAGAGCGCCGGTGCTCATGCGAGTGCCGGCGCGTTTCCTATTCTGCGCCCCGCAAGAGCTAAGGGCGTAGCCTACCCGTCGCGTGTGTCCTCACGAGCGCGCTTCAGAAAAGAGAAGTCATGTCCAAAACATGTGGCGACACCGCCCGATTCCACCGCCTCCGCAAGCAGAAGATCAACCGCCGCGCCAAGAACCGCCTATTGCAAGCCGAGATCGCCGCCCGCAAAGCGGAAAAAGCCAAGCCCGCCGCGTAGGGTTCCCGAACAACTCAGCTCTGATCCAAGGCTTCGATTACCTGCTTTACGATTCTTGGGTGGAGGGCTTGTGCGCCGTGGAATGGGATCACAACGCGTTGCGCTCCTTTGGCGTAGATCCGGTGACTGCCTTTCGAGCGCAGCCAGTGGAAGCCTACCCTTAGCAACTCCGCTTCGGCCTCGGCGGCATTCCACCGGGGCAGTTTAGGCATGAACTTCGACGGCGGTGGTCAGAATCTGCTGGCTGAGAGCAGTATTGCGTTCCTCTTCAGTGAGGGTTTCCAGGTACAACTCAATCGCTTCGCGGATATTGGCCAGGGCCTCGTCCAGGGTCTGCCCCTGTGACTGGCAACCCTTTAACACAGGGCACCAGGCGTAAAAGCCATTTTCGTCTTTTTCGATAACAACGCTGGCCTTTCGTATCATGAACTTAATTGTAGCGAGTCCGGCGGATCTGGGTTCTGGCTGACGCGGGTGCCGTGCGGTCTTTCTCGGCGCGGTGCTAAGGTATTCTGAAGTATGGGTGCCTGGGCCGGTATCTACATTGACGAATATCTGCACACCACATTCCCGGACTGTCGAGGAGTTCATCGAGGTTCGCGAACCGGAGACTCTAGTATTCGCCACCAAGCGCGATGAACTGGCCAATATCTATCAAACGTACTGCGCAAATGGTCCGCGAGAATTGAAGAACTCGGCTACCGGCTGGATGGCCCGATCCGGGTCGATCCTTACACGGAGTTTATGTTGACGCGAGTGGAGCCGTCGAAGTGGGAAGGCTAACATCTGATCGTTTCACAGTTGAACTCGCGCATGCGAAAAGAGTCTTAAGGAGAATGGAAGAAGACGCCCCACTACTGAGGATTGGTATTGCGGATTTTGCCTCAGAAGCGCAAGCTATGGCCGTCCGTCACTTCGAAGCGGCCCTATTGGCACAGAAGGCCATAATTCGAGATCTCGAAACCCGCATTTTGAGTAGCTGACTACTCGGCGAAGCGAGGCGCTTGCACACCATCTCCCTAGGTGTGTTACATTAAAGGTTCCGATCATCTTGGGAGGTTGGGGCCGTAGTGAGGTCCTGGCCGTTTGGACCATTCAAAAACATGAGCCACAAAACTGGAAAAAAGTATTCTGCTGCGTTTAATCAAGTAGAGCGCAAGCCGTACGCCTTGGAAGAGGCCGTGCCGCTGGTCAAGAAAATCAAGTTCGCCAAGTTCGACGAGACCGTCGAATTGCACATGCGACTGGGTGTCGATCCCAAGCACGCCGACCAGATGGTCCGCGGCACCGTGGTGTTGCCGAACGGACTGGGCAAGTCCAAAACGGTGCTGGTAATTGCCTCCGGCGACAAGCTGAAAGAAGCGACCGAGGCCGGCGCCGACTTCGTGGGCGGCGAGGATATGGTCACTAAGATCCAGACCGAGAACTGGACCGCATACGACGCTGTGATCGCCACTCCGGACATGATGCGCAGCGTGGGTAAGCTCGGCAAGGTGCTGGGTCCGCGCGGCCTGATGCCGAACCCGAAGACGGGCACCGTCACCAACGATATTGCGAATGCGGTGAAGGAAGTGAAAGCCGGTAAGGTAGAGTTCCGCGTCGACAAGACCGGAGTGATTCACGTGCCGGTGGGCAAGATCAGTTTTGACCAGCAGAAGCTGGTGGAGAACGCCAATTCCCTGATGAGCGCTGTCGTGAAGGCGAAGCCGGCAGCCGCCAAAGGTAAGTACGTCAAGAGCGTGACCATCTGCTCCACCATGGGCCCGGGCGTTCAGCTCGATACGTCGCCCTATAACTTGAAGGCAGTTTAGGATTCCCCATGAAAAATAAGAAAGAAAAGCAGAAAGACCTGGAAAAGCTGCGCGATGAGCTGGGCGCCAGCAACAACATCTTCCTGGCAGGCTACGAGAAGATGAAGGTGGGCCAGGATTTCGAACTCCGCAAAACGGTTCGCGGCGCGGGCGGCACCTATAAAGTGATCAAGAACCGCATCGCCGAGAAGGCAGCCGAAGGCGGAGTCGCGGGCGGCCTGTTGAAAGAATTGAAGGGCATGTGCGCCATCGCCTATACTTCGGGCGATCCGGTGGCGCTGGCCAAGGCTTTGACGACCTACGCCAAGGCGAATCCGGCATTCACGTTCAAAGCCGGCATGGTGGAAGGCCGCGTGGTGGATGTCAGCGGCATCAACCAGCTGGCTACGCTGCCGTCGAAGGAAGAGATTTTCGCCAAGCTTTTGTGGGTAATCAACGCTCCCGCACAGCAATTGGTGACGGCAATGAACGGCGTCGGCCGCAATCTGGCGGTAGTGGTGGATCAGGGCGTCAAGGAAAACAAGTTTCAGGGTTAGGGGTCAGCACGATTTTTGAAAGGGTTAAGGAAACAACATGGCAGACATCAACGCAATTTCGGAACAGATTCAAGGGCTGACACTGCTCGAAGCGTCTCAGCTGGTTAAGTTGCTGGAAGAGAAGCTGGGCGTGTCGGCGGCGGCTGCGTCCGTGGTAGCGGCTCCGGCGGGCGGCGGCGGTGCGGCGGCAGCGGCTCCGGCGGAAGAAAAGACCGAGTTCACCGTGGTCCTGACCGCGGCGGGCGCCAACAAGATCAACGTCATCAAGGCTGTACGCGAAGTCACCAGCCTGGGTCTGAAGGAAGCCAAGGATCTGGTGGATGGCGCTCCCAAGCCGATCAAAGAAGGCGTGAACAAGGAAGAAGCCGAGACCATCAAGAAGAAGTTTGTCGACGCCGGCGCCACTGTCGAAGTAAAGTAGGCAGCGGCAGGGGCGGAGCGCAATCCGGTGCTTTGGCGCCGACGGTGGCGCGACCGTGCCACAAAGGCCGTTTGCCACCTCGGGCGGCTTTTGTTATGATTGGATTACCGCAAGTGCGCACAGTGGGATGGCTGTGCGCAATTTGAGTTTAGGTAGCCCGTACGGCGAAAAGGTGAATTTGACGCCCTGCGTTGTAATCGGCAGTTCGTCTGAACTACCGCATGGCTTTGTCCCTGCGCAAAAATGTCCCGCCCGAAGTGTGTCCCAACCTTCGGGCTATTCGTATTGATCGTTTTCTAACTGAGTCGAGGATGGATCATGCAAACCCCGGAAAATGTGATGATGCGCGAGCGAGTGGATTTCTCGAAGATCAAGACTTCGATTCCCATTCCGAATCTGATTGAGATTCAGAAGAAATCGTATGAAAAGTTCTTGCAGATGGACATGCTGCCGGCCGAGCGTGACGACGCTGGTCTGGAGAGCGTCTTCAAGAGTGTTTTCCCGATCTCGGATTTCCGCGGGCTAAGCCAGCTTGAGTTCGTCGACTACGCGATCGGCAACTGGGAGTGCAAATGCGGAAACCTGAAGGGACTGCATCACCTGCGGTCGACCTGCCGGAATCCGGCCTGCGGCGCGACCATCAAGACCGATCCGTTCCACCTGGGCGATGTGCTGTGCCACCGCTGCGGGACTTTCAACAAGAACATCGTTACCTTCTGCAATCGCTGCGGCGATCCCGTGGGCCTGCAACTGAAGTACGACGTGCCGGAGTGCGAAGAGCGTGGCATGACCTACGCCGCGCCGCTCAAGGTCACCATCCGTTTGACCGTCTACGATAAAGATCCCGAGACCGGGAACAAGACCATCCGCGACATTAAAGAGCAGGAAGTGTTCTTCGGCGAAATCCCGTTGATGACGGAGAACGGCACTTTCATCATCAACGGCACGGAGCGCGTGATTGTTTCGCAGTTACATCGCTCGCCGGGCGTGTTTTTCGAACGGCAGCAGGCGCAGGGATACTTCCTTGGCAAGATCATCCCGTATCGCGGGAGCTGGGTGGAGTTTGAATACGACAACAAGAACCTGCTGCATGTCCGTATCGACCGCAAGCGCAAGTTCTACGGAACTGTGTTCCTGCGCGCCCTCGGCCTGAAGACCGACGCCGAGATTCTGCGCGCGTTCTACAAGTGCAACGACATCGTCATTAAAGACAAGAAATTGTTTTGGAAGGTATCCGACGGCCTGATCGGGCACAAGCTATCGCATGCCATTTCGACAAAGGGTGGCGACACCGTGGTTCCGCAGGGCCGCAAGATCACCAATAACGTCTTTAAGGAACTGCAGAAATCCAAGATCGAGCAAGTGGAAGTGTCGGCCAATGACCTCGAAGGCGCGTACGTGGCCGCCGACGTCATCGACATGGAAACCGGCGAGGTTCTGATCGAGGCCAACCACGAGTTGACGCCCGTGATTGTCAGCCGCCTGATGGACGCCGGGATCAAGACCTTCGACGTGTTCTTCCCGGAACTCGACGACGTGGGCAACGTGATTTCGATGACGCTCAAGAAAGATGGCGTCAAGCAGCAGAGTGAAGCGCTGCTCGAAATCTACCGCAAGCTAAGGCCGGGCGATCCGCCGACCGTGGATACCGCCACGCAGTTGTTCCAGGGCATGTTCTTCGACCCGCGCAAGTACGACTTTTCGCGCGTGGGCCGCATGAAGTTCAACATCAAGCTGCACGACAAGGCTGACGGCACTTCGCTCGATAAGCGCACGCTGGATCATCAGGATTTCATCGACACCATCCAGTACCTGCTGAAGCTGCGGCGCGGTATTGGATCTGTGGATGACATCGATCACTTGGGCAACCGCCGCGTGCGCGCGGTGGGCGAACTGCTCGAAAACCAGTTCCGCATCGGACTGGTGCGTATGGAACGCGCGATCAAGGAAAAGATGAGCGTGTACCAGGAAATGTCGACGGCCATGCCGCACGACCTGGTGAACGCCAAGCCGGTAATGGCTGCAATCCGCGAGTTCTTTGGTTCGTCTCAGCTCTCGCAGTTCATGGAACAGACCAATCCGCTCAGCGAAATCACGCACAAGCGGCGTTTGTCGGCTCTTGGACCAGGAGGTCTCTCGCGAGAGAGAGCGGGATTCGAAGTGCGCGACGTGCATCCGACGCACTACGGCCGTATCTGCCCGATTGAGACGCCGGAAGGGCCGAATATCGGTCTGATCAGCTCGCTATCGTGCTTTGCGCGTATCAAC
>CAZDGT010000290.1:0-6596 GCA_964504905.1 uncultured Bordetella sp.
CGATCGACCCATTCCGGCACGGACAGTTCGCTTCGCTGCGAGGGTGGAATCGGCGCGCTCCGTACGTGTGCAAGCATAGTTGCGGTGGAGCTTTTCTCCTCAAAGACCAGGCGCCCGGTAATTAACCAGTAGGCCACGCAGCCCAGCGAGTAGAGATCGGCACGCGCGTCCAGGGGTTTACCAAGCGACACCTCCGGCGCCATGTATGCGGGAGTGCCGGTTGTAGCGCCTTCACCGGTCAGCCCGGCGTCCCTTCCGTCCAGAACTTTGACCAGGCCGAAATCGAGCACTTTCGCAAAGTCGTATTCATTTCCCATGCGGCAAAGAAAGATGTTGCTCGGTTTGATGTCACGATGAATCATTCCGTGGCGGTGTGCGTCGGAGAGCGACCGGCAAACCTGGTGCAAGATACTGGCCACCCTGGCAGGGGGTTGAGGGCCGAACCTCTTAACCAGGGTTTCCAGATCTATACCGTCCAACAACTCCATCACGTAATAGAAGACGCCGTCTTCGGTGACCCCGAAGTCATACAATTCCACAGTATGGGGAGATCGCAGCAGGGCCGTGGTCTTGGCCTCCTGTTCAAACCGGCGCTGAATCAGCACAGCATTGCTGCCGGATTGGCCGCTCAACATTTCCGGCTGGATGAGCTTGATCGCAGCGTCGCGAGCCAGCATGCGGTGGCGCGCCAGCCATACTTCGCCCATGCCACCCTTACCGAGCATCGCGATAAGGCGGTAGCTCCCCATTTCCCGCTCCTTGCCGACTTGCTGGCCCAGTTTGGTCACCACACGCGAGATCACAACCGCGACACCTACCAATAGGAAGTCGGGATAATGCATGACGGCGACGTTGCTTGCCGAGCCAAAATTCCAAGTGCCGCGGGCTCGCGCCACCAGCATGCCAATGCGATTCATGGATGCAGCCAGCAAGCCCGCCACAAGGGTCTTCCACGGAGCGTTGGGCACAATGGCCGCGAACATGAGCAGGACCGCGCCGATCCAACTGATCGTCGGCATCACCGGCGTGCCCTCGGACACTGGTTCCCAATGCAAGACCAGGCCGAGCGCAATCGCGGTGAGCACAAAGTACACCAGACCCAGATCCAAAATGAATTTGGGATCGCGGCTGGTCTTTCGCGTGTAAAGGAACAGCACCACTGAAACGATGGCAGCCGCCGCGGCGATCGAATCCGTGGGCAAGGGGTGAACCCAGCTCATGTCGCCTGGTGGCGCCAGGGCTCGCATCGCAAAGTGATAGAAAACCGTGCCTACTACCCAGAGAATGGCTCCTAGCAGCGACATGACCCCCAGCCGACGCGATGCGTCCTGGAGGAGGTCATACGGCAGAGTTCGGCCGGGGGACGTCGACTTAAGGGTGTCCCTGGGTGTGCCCGCGCGAACGGGGCACATGAGGCGGTGTTTAGACATGACTGGCGGGCAGCGCGAACTATTGCGATGTTCCGCCCATCCAGCGTGCCCTCAAGGCTGCGCGGTCGACTTGCGAACCACGAAGATAGACGCTCGCGATGCGCCGGGTATTTGTGATGTCGTCAAGCGGATTCGCGTCCAGAACAATGAAATCCGCGCTCTTGCGCGCGGCTACTGTGCCTGCGTCAGCGACTTTCAGGAGCTCGGCCGCATTGCGCGTGGCTGCCACAATGACCTGCGCTGGCGTCATCCCGGACGCCACCATATCCGCCATCTCCTCGTGCGCCGCCCATGGGATGGGTCCGTCTGTGCCTAGGGCAATCTTAATGCCGGCGGCATTGAGCTTTGCTAAGTTGCGGGACTGGATTCCGAAGAATTGCTGGGCTTTCGGATCGTCCTTGCTATCGGCCTGAAGTTTCTGAAACTCCGCCGCGGGAATGCTGTCGCGAAGCCAGCTGCGGTCCACCTTCACGCCACGATCGGGAAGGTTCGGGTCAACGATCATGTTCGGCCGCGCTTTCATCATGCTCAAAAACTCGTCGTCAATGTCCTTGTCGCGGACGCTGTGGGCGAAATAGTCGATGCCCGCCCGGAGAACCCCTTTGGCGTCCTCCAGCGTAAAGATATGCGCGATGGTCCTGAGGCCGTGCTTGTGGGCCTCGTCGATGATGGCGCCATACAGTTCGGGGCTCAACTTGGTGACCGTGTGATCCCGGTCGTCCACCCACATTTTGACGAGGTCGACTTTTTTGGCAGCCAGCTCCTGGACGTCCTTGCGCGCCTCGGCCTGGGTTTTAACCCAGTACGGAGCCTCCGTGCGCCCCGGCTCCGGCCCCGTCAGGCCACGCCCTGCCGTGCGGAATCGCGCGGCATTGGGGATTGTTTCCGCACGCACCTGGAACGCCACATCGCCCGTATCTTGGCCCATGCTCATCGCCACGCCGATCCCGTAGTACGCCAGGTGTTGCAGCTGATCCACAAGCGCGTCCCGGGTCACCGCCAAGTGCTTGTGCATGTCGACGATCGCGGGCATGACGGTCTTGCCGGTTAGATCCACACGAGCCGCGCCTGCGGGAACCTTGAGCTGCCCTTTTCGGCCGACCTCCGTAAAGCGGCCGTTCGCAACAATGAATGCGGCGTCCGCGATGGGCGCGCTGCCATCCCCGACGATGAGCCGCGCCCCTTCGAACACTGTCACGGATGCCGGCTGCTGCGCCTCAACCAATGCCGGCGTCGCCACAGCGATCAAGAGACATGCAAGAAACGCAATATTCCGCCATTCCCAATTTACACGGCACATGGAAATCTCCTCTGCTCAGTCGCGGTTATAAATCTTCACCCGGAACATCGGCTTAGCCTTTTCCTGCGGCTCCATTTCGAAGACCTGCTCGGTCTTCGCCGGATCGTAATCCCGCCACAGCCACGTCATTTCTTCCGGCAACTGGGACTCGCCATGCGCGTGGTTGTGCGTGCCGTTACCGAATGTGAAGTGGAAATCGTATTCGCGAAACTTCAGCGAATTCGCCATTTGAATGTTCTGCAACGGCCAGCTTCCGTTAGCGTTTTCCATGTCTTCGGACCCGTCCTGCAGCCACACCCGGATATTCCGCTTGGCTTGCTTGCGGATCGCAAAAGGAAAAATGTTGCCGCCATCCATGACGCCCGGTTTCCATTGAATACTGGTGAAAGTGCCAATGCGCGAAAGCACGCGGCTGAAAAGTTCAGGATGCCACCAGGCGGCATTGAAGGAGCAGATTCCCCCCGATGAGTTGCCCGCGATCGCATGGCTGTAGCCGTCACGGCGAATGTTGTACTTGGCGTACACCTCCGGCAGAAGCTCTTCGCTCAGGAAGCGGTCGTATTGTTCGGAGACCGTATCGTATTCAATACTGCGCATGGCTTTCTCCCCGACCTTGCCCGGGGAGATCAAGACGTGAACAATTACCGGAATGTTCTTTTGGTAAGTCAGGTTGTCGAAGACGTTCTGCGCGCGGGTAACCCCATCGCGCTCGACAAGTTGATAACCATCGTTCCAGACCATCAGCGCAGCGGGAGTGCCGGGATCGTATTGGGCTGGCGTGTATACCCAATAGTCGCTCTGCATGCCTTCATAGATCCGGCTGGTGTGAACCATCTTTTCTGAAAGCTTGCCCTTGGGAACGCCGGGCTGCAGGTAGGAATCGGGGCCGTAGGCGTGGAAATCTGTCTTGCCCCCGAACCTCCTGCCATCGATCATGTAATAGAACGCATGGGACCTGCCGGTCTGCAGTTTGCCGGAGTAGATCCACAGGCCAGCCTTGTCGGCGCGCTGGAGCGGGCCGATTCGCTGATCGTCAACGAAGAGGATGGGCTGTTTCTCTGACTCCACAGCCCACAGGAAATCTGGCCCTTCACTAATAACGGCAGTGCCAGCCTTTACCTCGGCTGCGGGCATCTGCGCTATGTCAAGTTTCGCCGCGCTGCCAGATACGGCCAGACTCACCGCAATCACTAATGCGAGCAGAATGCGCATCGGCTTACAGATCCGACAGATATCCCAGTTTGCCGTTGCTGTCGGCGAACTTCTCGGCGGGGACGCCCAGTTGATTCATCATCGCCACGTGAAGGTTTGCAAGCGGTGTTTCTTTGGGATATTTGATGTGCCGGCCCAGGTTGAACAAGCCGTTTCCGCGGCCCGTGAGCACCAGCGGCAGATTGTCGTGATCGTGATCCTTGCCCAGCCCCCCGCCGTAAGTGACCATCACGCGGTCAAACAGCGTCCCGTCGCCGTCTTTGGTGCCTTTCAGCTTGCCGATGAAATAGGCGAACTGCTCCACCTGATAGCGATTGATCTTGATGCATTTTTCGATCTTCTCTTTGTCGCCGCCGTGATGGGTCAGGCCGTGGTGCGAATCGGCGATGCCAATCTCGCGGTAGGCGCGATTGCTTTGCTCGATCGCCATCATGAACGTGATGATGCGCGTCGCATCGGATTGGAACGCCAAGGTCATTAGGTCGAACATCAGCCGCGTGTGCTCATTGTAGTTTTCGGGCACACTCGAAGAAGGCTTGTCCATGTTGGGAACCTGGACATTCTGCTGCTCAGTCTTCTGAATGCGGGTCTCGATGTCGCGAACGGCATACATATACTCGTCCATCTTCTTGCGATCCGCCGAACCCAGCACGCCTTCCAGTCGCTTGGCGTCTCCCAGCACGGAATCGAGGACGCTCTTCTCATACTTCTCCTGGCGGGCGCGAACCACCGGATCGCGTTCTACCTCGCCGCTCCCGAACAGGCGCTCGAAGACGGCGCGCGGCCGTACCTCAGGAGGATTGGGCGTCGACGGCGTCCGCCACGAGATGCTGTTGCTGTAAGCGCAGCTATAGCCGTTATCGCAGTTGCCGCCCTGGATGCCTTCCTCGCATCCCAGCTCGAGTGATGCAAACCTCGTGGCTCCGCCGATGGCGCGAGCCGCGTACTGATCCATCGAAACGCCCGCTTGCAGATCCTTGCCGAAAGTCTTCTTGGGATGCGCGCCCGTCAGATAGCTGGCGCCGGCGCGGCCGTGATCGCCCGGCCCATCGCCCATCTCGCGGCCCCCATTGACGGTGAGCCCGCCCAACACCGAGATATCGTGGCGGTACATTTCGAGCGGCTCCAGCGTACGCGGGAGCTTCTCGGGCAGAGGAATGACATCGCTCTCGGCCTTGAGATACCACGAATCCACCTGGACACCGTTGGGGAAGTAGAGAATCGCCATGCGCGACGGGCCTTTCGTGACGTCGGCGCGGCCCAGCGCCGGGATCATCGCATCCAGAAGCGGCAAGGCCACCACGCCGCCCACTCCTCGCAAAAAAGTACGCCTGGGAAGTTGCTTCTTGAAAACGATACTCATGGTTTTACTGCCTCCGCGCTTCTCATCTGAAATGGCTTACTCTTCACGACTTCCATGACCAGTGCTGAAAACTTGTAATCATTGGCCGCGACCTGCTTGCTGATGGCATCGACAGTCGGGCGATCAAAGCGTTCCAATCCGCGCCCCAAACTGTAGGTCAACATCTTTTCGGTAACGTTGCGTACGAACGCATCCGACTGCCCCTTGAGAATCTCTTTAAGCCCCTTCGATCCGTTAAAGGTCTTGCCTCCCGGCAGTGTTCCCGCGGTCTCGATGGGGAACTTACCATCGTGAGTGCGATAGGCGCCCACTGCATCGTATGTCTCCAGGCCAAAGCCGATCGGATCCATCACGTTATGGCAAGGGGAACAGCTCGGGTTCTTGCGGTGATCTTCTAAGCGCTGGCGCAGCGAAACTTCGGTGCCGATATTCGACTCATTGAGCGAGGGGACATCCGGAGGAGGAGGAGGCGGCGGCGTGCCCAGCAGGTTCTCCAGCACCCACTTGCCGCGCACCGGCGGCGACGTGCGGGTGGGATAGGACGAAACAGTTAGGATCGCCCCTTGCGTTAAAACACCACCGCGCTGTTCGCCGTCCAGAGTCACGCGCTGGAAGGCTTCACCGTTCACACCGGGGATTCCGTAGTGCCGTGCCAGCGGCCCGTTGACGAAGGTGAACGGAGCGTCGATAAAATCCAGGAGGCTGCGGTCTTCCTTAATGATGGCCTCGACGAACATACTGGTTTCGGTGCGCATTGCGTCGAGCAGCTCATCGTCCACCGTGGGGAAACGCTTTGGATCAGGTTTGGTGCGGCCTAGATTACGAAGCTGCAACCATTGCGCGGCCCAATTGTCCACCAGGTTGTGGGATTTTGGGTCGGCGAGCATGCGCCGCACCTGTGCTTCCAAGACACCCGGTTGCCGTAGTTTTTGTTCTTTGGCCGCGCGGAACAATTCCTGGTCCGGCATGCTGGCCCATAGAAAATAAGACAAGCGCGAAGCCAGTTCGTAGTCGCTCACCGGGTGCGCGCCAGCGACGCCGGGCTTGGGATCCGCTTCCACACGGAACAAGAAATCGGGCGATGACAAGATGGCCTGCAGCGTCAGCCGGACGCCTTCCTCAAGCCGGTCGCCCTCACGCTGCGCCAGCGCCACCAGGCTCATCTTCGAAGCCAACTCCGCTTCGGTGACGGGACGCCTGTAAGCGCGCTGCATGAGATTGCTCACCACAGTCCGTGCGCACTGTGCATTGTGCTTCCCAGGCGGATGGCCGCAGATAAAAATCTTCTTAT
>CAZDGT010000291.1:0-4290 GCA_964504905.1 uncultured Bordetella sp.
CCGCTTTGATGACGGCCACCGGCGAGGTTTGCCGCGCAAATGGAAGTGTGGAGGCCGCGTTGGACCTAGAATGGCGGCCCCCGCTGAACCCTGCGTATCCGGCCACGCTGGCGGCGCCCGCCATGGCAAGAAACTCTCTGCGATTGCTGGTCATGCAGCCGCTCCGGCCCGCATGAACTTGTAGTTGCCATCAGGCGCGGCGAGCGCCTCTACCCCTGTAATCATCAGATCTGCCTGCGGTGCGCCGGTGAGCTCAGGCGGCTTCAGCCCATGCAAGCGCATGGCAATGGTCAGCCAAGCGCGCGCCAGCGGCGAAGGAGTCTCGCCAATCTGCCGCGCCGCCAGATCGAAGGCCTTACCCAAATCATTGCGGCCTTGCAGGGCAACCAGAGCAAGCGCTGTTGTTTCCGGATAGGACGGCAGATCCACGCCCAGAGCCGCCGGGCTCCCGTAATTCCATCCGCCATCGCGTGAGCGCACGTCCAGCAACTGTGACTCGCCCATTTTGATGCGTTCGCGCAGTTCCGCGCTCGACAGCTTCGCCGACGCCTGTTTCAACGCCACCAGTGCGTGCGCCGTAGGTTCTACCCAGCCGGAATTGCCGGGCTTCCAAGGCCAGCACTTCAGACTGATATCGCGCTCCTGCTTGACTAGGCCGATACGCGCGACCACCACGTTGATCCAGGTGGATTCAACTCCGCTGCTTCCTACCAGCCAGTTGATGCCGTCTCGCAACGGGGCGCCCCATTCACTGCGAGCCATCGCGATGGTGGTGCAAAGCGAAGTTCCCCAGTTGGCGACATCGACGGACGCCGAAGGTTTCCAGCTTCCATCCGGCAATTGCCAGGATGAGAGGAGCTTCCAGGCGCGGTCAGCCGCCGGTTCCCCGGCGAGGGCGAGCGCAGCATAGGCGGTGGGTTCCAGCCATGATGCCTTCCCGGCGAAATATCCCCAACCGCCGTCCGGATTCTGGCTTTGCCTGAGTACCGCCAAGCGCGCACCGAGATAAGTATTGCTTTCGGACCCAAGGCCTGCCACGAGGGTACTATCGACGGAAACCTTTGATTCCCTTAGGGCGATATCGTCTTAGTACAGAGAACCACAACAAAAGTACTATTTACTAACTAAGCAGTTCCATCTAGACTGAGTAGGGTTATGAACCGAGGACGCACTCAGTGAACCAGCTGCTTCTGCAGTATTCCTACCTTCAGATGCTGGATCTGTTGACTACGCTGGCCTTTACGCTGCATGGGATCCAGGAAGCCAACCCCGTCGTGCGATTTGCTCTCCAGTTCTCCTCCCACCCGTGGGGAGGCTTGCTCGCGCTCAAGGTGCTGGCACTCGGTCTAGGCATTTACTGCTGGCGCTGCGGACACCACAAACTGCTGACCCGCATCAATGTCCTGTTCGCTATCGTTGTAGCGTGGAATATGGTCGCCTTGATCGCGGGCGGTCTTATGCAAGCTGCTTAGCGCGCGGCCAACGGATACTGCAGAGTCTCCAGCAACCAGTCTTTGTTAGCCCGCACGTCCTCGGTGAGGCGGCGCACGAGTTCTTCGCGCTGGTCGAAGAGGCGGTATCCGGCACGCGGGCGCAGGTATCCACGAGCTTCAGGGATCTGCTCAAACAACTTCTCTTCCCCAATTTCGGCGGCTTGCTCGGCATAGCGCTTGCGATTGTCGAGCAGCGCCTTCACCAGGAACGGCATCAGCATCGAATAGTCGGCCTGCATGCTCTCGGTGGCTTGCAGGTAGGTGTCCTTATCCACCTTGCCCCAGGTGACGGCCTCTCCCGGCGGACAGGATGAGAGCGAACCATCGGTAACAGGCGCGGTGACAATCTGGACGTCGAAATTGTAGCCGCGGACGTTGGGGATGCCCAGCACCTGGCCTAGCGCAGGCTCCGGCTGTAAATTGTAGTTCTTGGGAACGCCGCCGCCCAGGATCAGCGTCGCGAGCGCATTGGGCGGGTTGTCGAACAGCCCCCAGCGGTGGTACGCACAGGCTTCGTAAACTTCGGCGTGGAGGTCGAGATCGAACTTATAGGAATCGATCAGGCCAGCCTGCTGCATGGCCCACAGCTTCATCGAATTCAGGAAAACGCTGCCGTCGCCGGGAGCGCCCACGAACACGGGAATCGCCAGGCGATGGCAGGTGGAGAGCAAGCCGTGCACCACGCGGTTGGCGCGCTCCTGTTGGGTATAGAACGCGCCCAGGCGATGACGCAGCTCGGTTCCAGTCATCGTCCGCTGGAATTCAGGACGCTGCAGCACGGCCGTGAGGAATCGGTCCTGGTCCAGGAGGACGTCCTCATCGAAGGCCATGTCGGTGACGCGGATGGTCCGTTCATCGCGCAGCGCCCCGTCGTCGCCCCAAATGGGGACTTCAAATATCGGGCCACCGCGATGGGCGTCAAGCGAACGGTGGCCGTCGTGATAGCACACGGCATCGGTAGTGGAGAGGTATGCCACCCAACCCGTTTCGAGCAGCGGGATCAGCCACGCCTGATGCTGTCCGGAAACAGTAACGGGCCCGGCAACCGCCAGAGTGAGCGGACATCCCTGCCCTATGGCGTGATCGAGAATCGTATAAATGCGCCGCAGGAAAGCGCCGCCGAACGCGGGAAAACAATGTGTGATCAGATCGCTGAGCGAATCGCACTCGTCGACACGTTTTACTTGGACTGGTGGGCGGTGCATCAATCTCGATCTTACTCGAACTGGCGGCGGAAACTTTCGAGAGTTTGTTTCAATTCGGCTACTTCGCGCTCCAGGTCGGCAACACGCTGTTCCAGACCGGAGGCGTGCGGCGTCTGCGGCTCGGCACCGTCGCCGCCGGGGTCGGGCACGCCGCCCAAGAGGTGAGACCAGCGGCCCCGGGGAAGCGATACGGCAAGCGCCTCCGGCTCACGATTCGCCAGGGTTTCGAGGCAATGCTCCACGTCCGCGAGTTCCGTGAATTCGTACATGCGCTCTGTGCGCCCGCGCAGTTCGCCAACCGTTTGCGGTCCGCGCAACATCAAGACACACAGAACGGCGGATTCCCGCCGCCCAAGGTTCAGCCTTTCACCCAGTGAGTGCGCGTACTTTTCGACGCGGTGCCCTGCCCCGCTGATCCTAACGGCGAGACCCTTGTGGCGCAATAAAGCGAGGGCCTGCTGCACTACTTCTTCCTCGTAGTTCACCACCGGCTCACGATTGGATTTCTGGTTGCAGGCGTTCACCAGTGCATTAAGGGTAAGCGGATAGTATTCCGGCGTGGTGATCTCTTTTTCAAGAAGCGCACCCAGCACTCGGATCTCAGCGGGATGCAGGGGTTCTGCGGTGACTGGCTCCATGCTTAGGTTAGGGCCGCCTCCATGAAGCGCTGTCCGGCGATGGGCTTTCCATAGTAGGGTGCGATATCCCGGAATCCCAAGGATTCGTAGAGGCGCTGCGCCGCTTGCATTTCGGGCAACGTATCCAGTCGAATGGCAGTGTAACTCATGCCACGAGCGGCGTTCATGGCAGCCTCAGTCAGGCGGAGCCCCAATCGCCTGCCTCGATAAGCGTCGCGAATATAAAGGCGCTTGAGTTCGCAGATATCCTCACCCAGAGCGCGTACGCCGACGCAACCTGCGAGTCCGTCTTCCATTTCCGCAAGAAGTAAAACTCCTCGAGGTGGACCGTACATTTTCGGAAGCGCATCCAGTTCCTGGGAGAATGCCTGAAAACAAAGATCGATTCCTAAGCCCTCGGCGTACTCTTCAAAAAGGGCACGAGCCTGCGTGAAATCGGCGTCACTCGAAGCAGGGCGAATAATTTCCAATGATAGCGCGCGCTATTCTTTTCTGGCGTCCGGGGCTGGAGCGGGTGTCTCCGGGGCTCCCGGAGTCGCAGGCGCCACCGCAGTCGGCAGCGGGTGGAAATTGATTGGCTGCGGGTCGGTACGGGTGCCTACGTCGAGAAAATCGAACAGCAGGAAGATGCCCAGAAAAATGAAGCCAGCCACGGCGATGACGGCATTCACTGGCTTGTCATGCAGCAGGTGCATGAAGAACAGCCCGACAATGGTGGCCTTGACGGTAGCGATGGTCAGGGCGATTACGATGTTAACCGCGCCGGAACCAAAGTGAATATAGGACGCTCCGTCCGTGATCGCCGTGTGGATGAGAAGCGCAATCAGCGTGAGGATGTGGTTTCTCGTTTCGATCTTGGGATCGACCGCGTGCTCGGTATGAGTGCTCATGTGATTAAGTAGTACAGAGGGAACAGATAGATCCAGATCATGTCGACCAAGTGCCAGAAGAGAC
>CAZDGT010000292.1:0-1963 GCA_964504905.1 uncultured Bordetella sp.
TCCCCGGCTGCAGTTTGCATTCAAGGTCCCCGAAGTGTTCACCCTCAACAGCTTCCCGGCGCACGCGCGGTACGGGCCCAAGGCTGGTCTGCAGAATCCGACGTATCTCGATGCAGGGTTGTTCGAAGAGTCGTTCCTCAAGGTAGTAAGACCCTGGGCAAGCCAGATTGCCGTGCTCATCTTTGAGTTCGGCACGTTTTCGCAGAAAGCCTACCCCGGCGTGGATGAGTTCCTTCGCGATCTCGACCCCTTCCTGCAGGCCATTCCGAGAGAGCATCGCTACGCCGTCGAGATTCGCAATCGCGAGTTTTTGTCCCCACAATACTTCGATTGCCTGCGCCATCACGACATCGCCCACGTGTTCAACGCCTGGGCGCGCATGCCTGAGTTGCACCGGCAGATCCGCATGGCGGACGCCTACACCGCTGGATTTACGGTCACGCGGGGACTGCTTCGATTCGGACGTCCCTATGAGAAAGCCGTCGAGGCGTTCTCACCATACGACCGTATCCAGGACGAGAATCCCGAAGCCCGGCAATCCATGAAAGAGATCGTCGAGCGCGCGCGGCGGATGCGGGAATCGGCGTACATCTTCGTCAACAATCGCCTGGAAGGGAACGCGCCTGTAACCATCGAAGCCGTGGTGCGAGACGTCGAATAGAGCATTTACGCCTCGGCTCGGCCGCGACTGGCAACGTACAAAATGGTGCCAAGAGCCCCAATGGCGGCTGCGGTCCAGAAGTTCACCTGAGGCCCGAACTTCCAGAGATACGCGCCCAGCAGGGCGGCGCCGCTCACAACGCCGTCGCGCACCAGGTAGTAAGCGCCCACGGCCTGTCCTTTTGCGCCCTCGGCCGCATACGTCAGGATCAGAGCTTTTCGGGCGGGTTCGCCGAACTCCTTCAGCCCGCGAACGGCGAAAGCGGCGGCGAGCATCGGGAAGCTTGAGGCGAAACTGAGGGCAATAGGAAACGCTGTAAAGATCACGAAAGTCGCGATCACGAACGGCTCCTTCCCGTAGCGGTCCGCAAGCGATGACGCCGGCACGTAGCAGAGAATGGCCGCGATCATTTCGATGGCGATCAGCGTGCCCACGGCGGAGGCGCTCACTCCCACATCGTCCATCGCATAGATCACCACCCAGGCGAACGGGATCCGTTCACAAAAACGCACCAGGATGTCGCTCCAGAGAAGCCGCTTGAGGCGCGGATCGGAATCGCGGAGTGCCTGCCAAAAGCCGGCCGTCTGCGCGCTTCGAGCCGAACTCCGAGTCTCGATGCGCCTTTGCATCCATAACGCCGCGAACGCCAGCACGATGGACGCAAAAAGCCCGTAGCGAACGCCGTTCGCGATCCCGAACCGATCCATCAAGATACCGCCCACGATGGGACCACCAATCACGGGAATCCGCCTCACCAGCGACTGTATTCCGATGCCCATCGCATGTTTCCCAGGCGGCAGGCTCTGCGCTACGAGTGTGAACGTTGCTGGCAGCGAGAGCGTGCTCCAGGCGAGAAACAGGAACGAGCCTGCCAGCACTACCGCCCAGTGCGGCACAGCCAGCAGGAGGATGTATCCGGCGATCGAGATCAGTGTGAACGCCGTGAGCGCGGTCCGGTGGCCCCAACGATCGACAGCCCGGCCCCCGCGCCAAGCGTAGGCCGCGCCCAGCAAAGTTTTCAGGGCATCGTATGCACCGATGAAGAAGGTGGACGCGCCCAGCACCTCCAGATACTTTGGAACGAATCGCATCCACGTCTCTTCTCCTGCGGCGATCAGGACGATGGCGGCCAGCAGGATGGACGTGTTGCGATTCAACCCCAGGAAATGAACCGAGGAGCGGAGATCGATCTTTGGCTTTTGCTCCGGCATCCGCCGCCTTGGTTACTGGACGGGGCTACTTCAATTCCCAGTGGTCGGTTGTGAACGCTGCGCGCTCTTCGTTCCACGTACTGAACTTGCA
>CAZDGT010000293.1:0-3173 GCA_964504905.1 uncultured Bordetella sp.
GTGGACACCCCCGCAGGCCTGAAGCGCGGCTTGCCGGAAGCATGCTACCGCCTGCTCTCGAGCGATCACCGGGTGACCCGTGACGCGCTGCAGCGCCAACCCGGAGTCCTGACGGTGCAGCCCATGGGGACGGAGTTGCACCTTTTCCTCAATCCTGCTGTGACTTCGCCGGAGAAATTGCTGGCAGTGACTCCCTTCGAGTTCCGCAAAATTCAGCCATCACTCGAAGACGTGTTTATCGCACTCGTGCGCAGACAGGAGGTGGCGCGTGCCGCCTAGTTCGCCGGGTCTCGCCGTCCATATCGAGAAACTTGCAAAACGGTTTGGGGATTTTACCGCCGTCGACAACTTGACGTTGGATGTCCATCGCGGCGAAATCTTCGGCTTTTTGGGGCCTAACGGCGCAGGCAAATCTACAACAATTCGAGTCTTGTGCGGTTTGATGGCTCCAAGTTCGGGGCGCGCTGTGGTGGGCGGGTTCGACGTCGGCACACAAACGGAAGACGTCAAGCGGCACATCGGCTACATGTCGCAAAAGTTTTCCCTCTATGACGATCTGACGGTCAAAGAAAATATCGAATTCTTCGCCGGAGTCTATGGTGTTTCCGCCGAAGCATTCCCGGCGCGTCTGGATTTCGTGCTGAAGATGGCGGAGCTTGAAGATAAGCAGGAAACACTGACGCGTCTGCTATCGGGAGGGTGGAAGCAGCGGCTGGCATTGGGATGCGCGATTCTGCACGATCCGCCGATTCTGTTTCTGGACGAGCCGACCAGCGGCGTGGATCCCATTGCGCGCCGGAACTTCTGGGAACTGATCTATCAGCTGTCGGCGTCCGGACATACTATTTTCGTCACGACGCACTACATGGATGAGGCGGAATACTGCCATCGCATCGCGTTGATGTACGGGGGCAGGATGGTCGCGCTAGGCTCGCCTGCAGAGTTGAAACGTTCGCTCGGCGAGGGACACCTGCTGAATCTAGAAACGTCCGATCTCCTCGAAAGCCTGACGCAACTCTACGGAGGCGACAACATCCGGGACGTTGCTGTGTTCGGGGGCGGCCTGCACATCAAGGTCGACCATGCGGATCGAGCCATCGCCTGGATTCGCGAGACGCTCACGCGAGCTGGTATTGAAGTGTATGTGCTGGAAGCCATCACGCCATCGATGGAAGACGTCTTCGTAAGTTTAATCGAGCAGGAAGAAAAGGCCGCGGCATGAGTTACCGCCGTCTGCGAGCTGTCGCGCGCAAGGAAATCCTGCACGTGATGCGCGATCCCCGCAGTCTGGCTTCCGCCATCGCCATTCCGCTCATCATGCTGCTGATCTTTGGTTACGCCCTGAGCCTGGATGTGGACCGCATCCCGACCATCGTTTACAACCTTGACCAGAGCCCGCAGGGGCAGGAATTGGTTCGGGATTTTCGCGGCTCGCGCTATTTCGAGATCATCGATGAAGTAAGCGGCTACCGGCCCATCGAACAGGCGATGGATTCCCGCCGGGCGCTGCTGGGTCTGGTGATCCCGGCGAATTACTCGCGCAACGTGCTTTCGGGCAATAGCGAGGCGCAAGTGCAATTGCTGCTTGATGGCAGCGATTCAAACACTGCCGCCATTGCCCGCGGGTATGCCGAAGGGATTATCCAAACTTATGCAGCGCGGCTGCGCGGCGAGGCGCAGAGCATGCGCGCGGGACGGATTCCACCCGTGGGGGTGAGCGCGGAACCGCGCGTCTGGTATAACCCCGACATGGTCTCGCGAAACTTCATCGTACCTGGGCTGATAGCAGTGATCATGATGATCATCACGGGCAATCTGAGCTCGCTCACCATCGCGCGCGAGTGGGAAAACGGGACCATGGAGCAGCTTCTTTCGACGCCAATACGGCCCTCAGAGTTGGCGCTGGGAAAGCTCGCCGCCTATTTCCTAGTGGGATTAGTCGACATGGTGATCTGCATGCTGGTGGGAGTATTCCTGTTCGGCGTGCCGTTCCAAGGGAGCCTGCTGTTCCTGACGATCTCCAGTTTTGTTTTCCTGTTCGGCTCGCTGTGCACAGGCGTTTGGGTGTCGGCCACGTTCCGCACGCAGCTGATGGCCTACCAGATGGGAACACTGATTTCATTTTTGCCGGGATTTTTGCTTTCCGGATTCATTTACTCCATCAGTAGCATGCCGCGTGTGATCCAGGCGATTGCGCTGTTTATTCCGGCGCGGTATTTCATCAATATTTCGAAGGGCGTGTTCCTGAAGGGGATCGGCTTGGATCTGCTGTGGCCGGACTTCCTGCTGCTGTGCGGCTATGGGGCGCTGATTTTCTTCTTCACAGTCCGCAAGCTGCGGCAGAAGGTGGTTTAAGCGATGCGCCAGCGCCTCCGTGCCATTATTCGCAAGGAGTTCATTCAGGCGTTGCGCGATCCGCGCATGCGCGGGATGCTGTTGATTCCGCCACTCATACAGTTGCTGATTTTCGGTTACGCCGTAAATCTGGATGTCGATACCGCCCAGATTGCGTGGATGGATCAGGATAATACTCCGCAAAGCCGCGAGCTGCGGGCAAAGTTTGAAGGCTCGGGGCATTTCACAATTCGCGCGACCCCCAGCAATGAAAAGCAGATGCAGGCCCTGCTGGACCGGAGCCAAGTGGATGGTGTGGTCCGCGTGCTGCCGGGATTCGCGCGAGATGTGGCGCGCGGGCGGGCGACGACCGTTCAGGTGCTGCTGGACGGCACCAATTCCAATACGGCGTCCCTGGTATCGGGATATGCGAGCCAGGTGATCGCGCGCTATTCGGAAGAGGCGTCGGGCGAAGCGCAGCGTGCGCGAATGGTGGGTGGGACGATGAACTCCGGCGGGGCGATTTACATGCCGATGCCGCAAATCGTGTCGCGTCCACGCGTCTGGTACAACCCGGATCTGAAGAGCCGCAACTATTTCATCCCCGGCGTGGTAGTGAACATCATCACGATCGTGACGCTTTCGCTCACCGCCATGGCTATCGTACGCGAAAAAGAAATCGGGACCATGGAGCAGTTAATGGTGACGCCCATAGGCGCCGTAGAACTGATCCTGGGCAAAACGTTGCCCTTCGTGCTGGTGGGGTACTGGGACCTGATCCTGGTCACCGGCGCAGCCATGCTCATTTTTCACGTTCCGTTCAACGGAAGTTTTCTATT
>CAZDGT010000294.1:0-11761 GCA_964504905.1 uncultured Bordetella sp.
CGGCCCATTTTCGGAAAGCAATCCCAAGGTGTGGAATGAGGTGATCCACACCAACTTGCTGGGCGTCATGAACACGTGCCGCGCGGTGTTGCCCGGGATGATCCAGCGTCGCAGCGGCAAGATCATTGTGTTGACCAGCGGCGCCGGTTCCCAGGCCCGCCCTAACCTGGCGCTCTACGCTGCGACCAAGGCCGCAGTGGTCAGCTTTGTGGAAAGCGTAGCTGAGGAAGTCCGTGATTTTAACGTGCAGATTAACTGTATGGCGCCGGGGGCCAGCTACACCCATATGACGGATCAGATATTGGCCGCCGGCGAGCGCGCAGGCTGGCGCGAAGTGGAAGAGGCCCAGCAGATCCGTCTCACCGGGGGAACGGCGGCCGAAAAACAGATCGAGCTAGCTCTGTTCCTGGCATCCGAGCAATCGAACCACATTAGCGGCCGCCTCATCCATGTTCATGACGATTGGAAGAGGCTGCGCGAAGGGTCATTGAAGCCGGATCAGTACACATTACGGCGCGTTCAAAAAGCCTGATTGTGGTGATACAATCGGGAACTATGAAACTAACCTGGATCCGAGTTTTCGCATTTACCACGCTCTCCTTCGCGGCTGGTTCCCTGCTCACCGCCCGGTTCATGGCGGCGCCCAAAGTTGAGGCCGCCGGTAATAAGGTTTACGAACTTCGCGTCTACCACACGCTCCCCGGCCGCCTGCCGGCGTTGCTATCGCGCTTCCGCGATCACACCGTTAGCATTTTCAACCGGCATGACATGAAAAGTGTGGGCTACTGGGTTCCGCAGGACGCCCCGCTCAAAGACAACGAGCTGATTTACGTCCTGGCTCATCCCAGCCGCGAAGCCGCAGCCAAGAATTGGGATGCATTCCGCACCGATCCGGAATGGCAGAAGGTCTCGAAAGCTTCCGAAGCGGATGGCAAGATTGTCGAGAAAGTGGATTCCACGTATATGGACGCCACGGACTTCTCGGCCATCAAGTAGACGGGCAACGCATGGCTGGCCTGCGGCGTGCTAGCGGGTGATCCCTGCCCGCCCGCGGGCCACGGCTTTCCACAATAGTTTCGGGCTTGGGACTTCAGGCGCCCTTTCGAGCACTTTGGCCATGAGATGGAGGCCCGTCATCGCAAAGCATAGAAGGCGTTTCGGGCCGTGGAAGTGGCGCTGAATAAAGAGCAGGCGCGAAGGCAGAAGGTGGTATTCCCGGTCCCAACCGTCCCCACCCGGGAATGACCCTGCAACTTTGTGCCAAACGCGCAAGTTGCGGTCAGCGGCCACGAAGATGGGAATCCCCAGTGCCTTGGCGCGCAGGGAAAGATCCAAATCCTCGAAATAGACCGCAAACCTCTCGTCGAAACCGTGCAGTCTTCCCCACTCCTCCACCGGTACCAGCAACACGCACGCGCAAACGATGTCCACGGGCGTGGTCCGGCTAAATTCTCGCGCTAGCCGCACAAACGGCGTCAGCATCGTCATTTTTCCGCCCGAATACCAGACTTCCTGCGGTTTGCGAAACCAATAGACGACGGGGCTCACGACCGCATTCGGTAGCTCAGTAATGGTTCTTAGCCAACCGCCAACAAACTCAGGCGAAAAATGTGTGTCGCTGTTCAGGAAAAGGAGATGCGTGGCGCCTTCTTCCATCGCAATCCGCGCGGCTCGATTGCAATTCGCCGCGAATCCGGCATGCGGATTTCTGACATACGTTGCAAAGGCGAAACTGTGGATCTCGGGCGGCGGCTCGGCGGGAGTGCCGTCATCGGCAATCAATACGCGAAAGCGGGAACAATCCTGGGCCTCCAACGCCCGCAGCGTAGCCAGAGTATCAGTCCAGTTGCCGTAGACCGGTATTACGATGAACAGACGGATATCGTCGCTGGGCGGCATTTCACGCTAGAGCTTGCCCAGGAAGCGGCGGTGGACTCGCGTGTCACCCGTCAACTCCGGGTGAAACGTGGTCACCATGTTGCGCCCTTGCTCCACCCAGACCGGGTCGCCGTTGTATTGAGCCACGACAGTGCTTCCGGGGCCAACGCGCCGGATGATGGGCGCGCGGATAAACACCACTTCCAGGTCGCCGCCCTCGGGCATAGGAATATGTGCAATGCGGCTGTCGATCTGACGGCCGTAGGCGTTGCGTTCGACGCCAATATCCATCAGGCCGAGACTGGGCTGCGCGGGATGAGTGACTTCGCGAGCCAATAGTATGGCTCCGGCGCAACTTCCATACACGGGTTTGCGCTCGTTGAAGCGCTTGAGCGGTTCGGTGAGTCCTTCCTGCTCCAGCAACTTCAGCATGGTGGTACTCTCGCCGCCGGGGATGATCAAACCGTCGCACTGTTCCAGGTCAGCCAGAGTACGGACTTCCAGGGCGCGGCCGCCAGCCCGCTCCACTGCTTTACAATGCGCTTCAAAGTCGCCCTGAAGAGCCAGAACGCCGGCAGTCTTCGACTTGTTACCAGCCACGCGTCTGCAGGAGTTCGCTTTCGGGCAGCTTGGACACGTCCAGACCGCGCATAGCCTCGCCTAGCTCCTCGCTGGCTTCCAGCAGCTTGACGGGATCCTTGTAGTAGGTCGCCGCCTTGACGATGGCGCGCGCGCGCTTATCGGGATCTTCAGATTTGAAGATGCCGCTGCCGACGAACACCGCTTCGGCGCCAAGTTGCATTACCAGCGCGGCATCCGCGGGAGTGGCTATTCCACCAGCAGAGAAATTCGGTACCGGCAGACGGCCGTTGGCAGCCACCCACTCCACTAGTTCGAGTGGAGCGCCAAGGTTTTTCGACTCATGCACCAGTTCTTCACGGCCCAGCACCGTGAGCTGCTTCATTTCCTTAACGATGGTGCGGATGTGGCGCACCGCTTCCACGATGTTCCCGGACCCTGCCTCGCCCTTGGTGCGGATCATGGCCGCGCCTTCGGCGATACGCCGCAGAGCTTCGCCCAGATTGCGAGCGCCACAGACGAACGGAACTTTGTAATCGCGCTTGTCGATGTGGTGCTCCTCATCGGCAGGCGTCAGCACTTCGCTTTCATCGATGTAATCGACGCCCAGCGCTTCGAGCACGCGAGCTTCGGTGAAATGTCCGATGCGCGCCTTCGCCATCACTGGAATCGAAACCGTCTTCATGATGTCGCGGATAATTTGGATAGAGGCCATGCGGGCCACGCCACCCTCCTTGCGAATATCGGAGGGCACGCGTTCAAGCGCCATCACGGCGCACGCGCCGGCTTTTTCGGCAATCAGGGCTTGTGCGACGTTGGTGACGTCCATAATGACGCCGCCCTTCAGCATCTCGGCCAAGCCAACCTTTAAGCGGAATTCTTCAGAAAGGTACATGTCTATTACCAGTATGGTCCCTTATGGGCGCGAATTTCAAACTGGCCTGCGGAGCCCGCCTCCGCCGACAGCGGGTGCTAGAATTTGTCTTGTTGCCAGTGGCCATGCATCGTCTCGTGATTCTGCCGCTCTGTCTGCTGCTAGCCGCAGGCTTGCTCGCGCAGAAAAAAAAGAAGCCGAAACCGGATGTGGAGCCGCGCCCCCAGGTACTGGAGGTGCTTCCCGACCCCCCTGAAGCTGTCGCCGTCGAGACGGGACGCCTCTCATTTCAAGTTTCGCCGTTATCGGATAAGGGCTTGCTATCGCAACAGGTCCGCGATGCATTGAAAGCTCTGGGCCGCCTGAATCGTGGCGCGCCTATCGTCAAGTTGCGGGCGTTCGTCGCCGGCTCCGGCGATCTGCGTCGCGTCAAAGAGATTGTGGCGGAGGAGTTCACGGACAGGAAACAGGCGCTCCCAGCCGTCAGTACCATTCAGGTGGGAGCATTGCCCATGGTGGGCGCGCAGGTGGTGATCGAAGCCATCTCGTCCGAAAAGAAGGTGGTGAATCCGACCGGCGTGGCATTCCTTGCCGCAGGCGATAGTTCCAATGCGGCGGCCGCTGTGGCACGCCTCGACAGCTCTCTGAGCGGCGCGGGCGTAAAAGCCCCGGACGTGCTGCGTGTCACGTGCTTCTTGAGCTCGCTCGAGAGTGTACAGGCGTCGCGATCAGCGGTGGCGGCCGCATTCCCCTCAGCCGCGGCGAACTTCGTCCAAATGCAGCGCCTGGGTCTGGAGCCGCAAGTGCTTTGCGAAGCAGCCGCACGCTTGAGCACGACGCCGCCTACTCCACTATCGGTAGAGAAGGGCTTAGCGCTGGTGAACACCCCGAAACTAGTGCTCACGTCAACGCAACTCGTCTTCCGCGATCAGGATTCCGACTTTCGCCTAGCGTACCAGCGCCTCGCCAGAACAATGATGCCGCTGGGAGCAACGTTCAAGGACGTCTTCTGGACCGGAACCTATGCCCTCACGCGCGCCAACGCCGCCAAGATCGGCACCCTTCAGTGGGAGTCTCTGGACCCTATCCGCCCGCCCGCACAAACTGCATTGCAGATCGAAGGACTGCCCTCTACCGACGCCACCGCCGCCATCGAGTTCATGGCCGTGGGGCGCTAGGTAAGGTCAGACCGCTTCGCCACGAATCAAATCGTCGTAGGTTTCACGTTCGCGCACCACGCGCCATTGATCGCCCTGCACCAGCACTTCCGCGGGGCGGCGGCGTGCGTTATAGGTGGAAGCTTGCGTAAACCCGTAGGCGCCAGCCGTCGCGATCGCTAGAACATCCCCCGGCATCACGTCGGCCATCTCGCGGTCACGCGCCAGGAAGTCGCCGGTTTCGCAAACCGGACCTACTACGTCGGCAGTGATTCGACCAGTATTGTTCTGGCGCACCGGCAGAATCTCGTGATACGCGTTGTAAAGCGCGGGACGGATCAGATCGTTCATGGCCGCGTCCACGATCACGAAATCTTTCTCGCCGGTCTTTTTGCGGTACAGCGTCTTGGCCAGTAAGACGCCAGCTGCTGCGACGATGGATCTCCCCGGCTCCAGCACCGCGTGCAAGTCGCGTCCAGCCAGCCGCTGTTTCAGGCATGAGACGTAGGCTTTAATCGACGGCGTAACCTCCTCTGGTTTGTAGCCAACACCCAGGCCGCCTCCGAGATCCGCGTGCCGGATGTTGAACCCTTTCGCGCGCAGCCGGTCGATCAAGGCCAGCACCCGGTCGACCGCTTCCATCAAGGGTTTGGGGTCGAGAAGCAAAGACCCGATGTGACAGCTGACGCCTTCTATCAGGAGATTTTCCAGCTTGCGGGCACGCTCGTAAATGCTCTCCGCTTCCGCGATATCCACGCCAAACTTGTGAGCCAGTTTCCCGGTTGAAATGTAATGGTGCGTATCGGTCTCGACATCTGGGTTCACCCGCAACGCCACGCGCGCTTTAATACCTCGGCGGTGTGCCAGCGCGTCAATCAACGCGAGTTCCGGCTCCGACTCGCAATTAAAATTGAAAATGCCAGCCGCCAAGGCATCGTCGATCTCCGCCGCGATCTTGCCGACTCCCGAGAACACTACTTTGGCAGGATCGCCCCCGGCCTTCAACACACGAAACAGTTCTCCACCGGAAACAATGTCGAAGCCCGCGCCCGCCTGCCCGAGCACACGCAACACCGCCAGGTTTCCATTCGCCTTCACTGCATAGCAGATGGTATGCGGCACATCGCCAAAGCCTTCGTCATAGGCGCGGAAGTTCTCTAAAATCGTCGTCGCGGAATAGACGTAGCACGGCGTCCCCACACGCGCGGCGATCTCCGCCAGCGCGACTCCCTCGCAATACAACGCATGCTCGCCGTAGTGAAACGCGCTCATTCGCTATCCGATCACTTTCATCGTGACGACTGTCTGGTCGTCCGTAATCACGACATTGTCGCGAAATTCATCCAGATCAGTGAAGATCTGATCCACAATCGCACGCGGCGCCTTCTTGTCGTGCTTGGTCAACAGCCGCTGAATGCGTGGCCGTCCGAAATGTTCTTCCGTGGCATTCAATTGATCCTCCACGCCATCCGAAAAGAGCAGCATGGTATCGCCGGATTCAGCCTGGTACGTTACTTCCTCGTAAGTCTGATGTTCCAGCAGCCCAATGGGCACGCCTTCGGCTTTGGCCGCTATGATCTGGCCCGCTCGCGAGATCAGGAGCGGCTCCGCACCCGCGTTGGAAATTGTCATCAAGTGCGTGCGCGGCTCCCAAAGAAGCACCATGAGGGTCGCGTACACCGCGTCCACTTTGCGCTCCAGCAGCGCTTCGTTCAGCGACTGCATCAGCATCGCAGGACTGCGCCGCCGCGGAGTAAGAATTCGTAAGAGCCCACTAATCAGCGCGCCGTAAAGAGCCGCAGCGGGTCCTTTGCCGCTCACGTCGCCAAAGGCGATTACAGCGTACTCGTCGCCTTGCTCGAAGAACTCGTAAACGTCACCCGAGATTTCACGCGCGGCCCGCGAACGGATCGCGATGTCCAGTCCACGAATGTCCGCCTCGCGGGGCAACAGCACCTTTTGCAGCTTACGCGCAGCCTTCAGATCCTGGTCCATGCGCTGCTCACGCCCCGCGAGCTCTTCGTAGAGCCGGGCGTTCTCAACCGAACTGGCGATCTGCGGAGCCAGCAGCGACAGCGTCCGCTGATGCTCTTCGGTAAAGTTGCCGATGCGCTCACTCTCCATGTTCAGGACGCCCACCACTCGATCCTGCACGATCAGCGGCACGGCCATTTCGGAATGGATGTCGGGCTGCGATGCGATGTAGCGCGGGTCCTGCATGGTGTTGACCACCCGTACGGTCTGCCGCGACTCGGCCGCCGCGCCGGTGATTCCCATCCCCAACGCGATGTTATCTAGGTCGATGCGCTTGTCATAGCGAACGCTGAAGCGGTGGCGAAGCAGCTTTTTCTCCGTATCCACCAGCAGGATGCTGAAAGCATCGTAATTGATCAGCGTACGCACCGACGCGGCGATCTTGCCCAGCAGTTCGTCGAGATCCAGAATCGAACTGAACTCCTGCGACAACTGCGCAAGCGTCCGAAACGTCCGGTTCTGATGATTCACGCGGCGGTACAGGCTGGCGTTTTCGATGGACCCCGCCACGCGCGAGGCGATCAACCGCATAATGCGCCGATCCTGATCGTGGAACGCGCGCAGCCGCGTGGATTGCAGATCGATCACGCCCACCAGCTTGCCATGCACGATCATCGGCACGGCGAGCTCGCTGCGAACCGCGTCCAATGCGACTAGATAGCGCGGCTCGCTGCGGACATCTTCCACCAGGATGGGTTCCCGATTCTGCGCGGCGGACCCCACCACGCCCTCGCCCAGTGCGATCACCATGCTGCGGACGATCTCTTCGCGGTGGCCTATGGAATAGCGGATACGCAGGCCTTGACTTCGTTCGTTGTAGAGCAGGATCGCGAATAGATCGTAGGGCACCACCGTCTTGATGATGTCCGCCACGTTCGCCAGCAGCTTGTCTAGATCGAGGGTTTCCGCAGTGACGCGCGACACTTCCAGCAGGAAGTCGAGCAACTCGGCGCGTTCACGGAACGCTTCAACGGTCTTGCGCGGCGTAGCCATGCGGATCGCAGCTTACGCCGCCGCGGCCTCAACGATCTTCACGCTGGCGCTGGCGCCCACGCGATTCGCGCCCGCCGCCACCATTTTTTTCAAATCTTCGAGCGTGCGAACGCCGCCCGAAGCCTTCACGCCCATCGTTGGACCCACGATCCGGCGCATGAGCGCCACATCTTCAACAGTCGCTCCGCTTGGGCCAAAGCCTGTAGAAGTCTTCACGAAATCCGCGCCCGCCTCTTTCGCTAACAAGCACGCCGCCACTTTCTGCTCGTCGGTCAGAAGCGCGGTTTCCAAAATTACTTTGACGAGGGCGCCGCTCTGCTGCGCGGTATCGACCACGCCTTTGATGTCAGCGCGCACAGCGTCGTGATCTCCGGCGCGCAGCTCGCCCACGTTCAAAACCATGTCAATTTCTTGCGCTCCATCGCGGATTGCCCCAGCCGTTTCAGCAACTTTCATCTCTGAGGTGTTCGCACCCAGCGGGAATCCGACCACCGAGCACACCTTTACTGCTGTTCCCGCCAGTTCCCCAGCAACCAAACGAACCCAGCGGGGATTCACGCATACGCTGGCGAAAACGTACTCGCGCGCCTCTGCGCATACCTTGCGAATGTCGGCTTCCGTGGCTTCCGGCTTCAGCAAAGTGTGATCGATCATCGCAGCAATGGCAGCTACGGAGGAATCTAAATGCGGCACAGAACTGATCGTAGCATAGGGGTTTTTCGCGGACTTTCGGTATACTAAGTGGATGGAAGCCACTATATCGCCCACGGTCGTCGATTTAGAAAAGCAATATCTTCTTCAAAACTACTCCCGCTATCCGGTGGTGCTGCAGCGTGGCAAAGGCTGTTACGTTTATGACACTGCGGGCAAGCGTTATCTGGATTTGCTCGCCGGAATTGGCGTCAACGCCTTGGGGCACGCGCATCCGCGTCTCACCAAAGTGATTCGCGAGCAAGTGGGGAAACTGATTCACAGCTCCAATCTGTATTACCACGAGTACGCCGGCCCCCTGGCGGAACGCCTTTCACAAGCCAGCGGACTGCCGAGAGTATTTTTTTGCAATTCCGGCACGGAGGCCAACGAAGCCGCGCTGAAAATGGCGAAGGCGCACGGCCATGCCATCTCCCCGGACAAGTTTGAAATTGTGGCGCTGGATAATTCCTTCCACGGACGCACCATCGGCGCCCTCTCGGTCACCGGCCAGGAAGGCTACCGCCGCGATTTTCAGCCGTTAATGCCCGGCGTGCATTTTGTTCCGCGCAACGACATTACCGCGCTCGAACAAATGGTGAGCGAGCGCACCGCAGGAATCATTCTCGAATTGGTGCAGGGCGAAGGCGGCATCTATCCAATGACCGAGGAGTACATTCGCAAAGCCCGCGAGCTGGCGGATCGCTACAACGCGATTCTGATTTTCGACGAGATCCAGTGCGGCGTGGGACGCACGGGCACCTACTTTGCCTACCAGTTGCTGGAACCTCCGGTGATGCCCGATGTAATGACAGCCGCGAAGCCCGTCTCCTGCGGATTGCCGCTGGGCGTGGTGATCTCGAATGAGCGCGCCGCCGCCGGGCTGGGTGCGGGCAAGCACGGGACGACGTTTGGCGGAGGTCCGCTGGTGTGCCGCGTCGGTTTGGAGTTTTTCGAAATACTCGATGGACTGTTGCCACACATCTCCGACGTGGGCAGCTATTTCCGTATGCGGCTTACTGAACTCACCCGCCGCTATTCTTTTATCAAGGAAGTTCGCGGTATCGGCCTGATGATCGGCGTGGAACTGGACTTCCCCGGCAAGCAGGTTGTCCTCGATTGCATCGATCAGGGTGTGCTCTTGAATTGCACGCATGAATACACGCTGCGGATGTTGCCGCCTTACATCATTACCGAGCAGGAAGTGGATCGCGCCATCACAGTTCTGAAGCGAGTGTTCAAGAACGCAAAGCGCCCGGAGGCGTAACGCAGCCTACAACAAGTCTTCGCGTCCGGCTTTCTCCAGACGGCGGACGAGTTCGCCCACTTCCTGGGCGCGGCTGCGGTCTGCGATTAGCAGAGCGTCGGGAGTATCGACAACGATCAGGTCCTTCACGCCCAGCAGCGCCACCAGCTTGCCCTCGGCGTCGATGTAGTTGCCGCTGCTGGCTTCGATGATCGACTCTGAGCGCAGCGCATTGCCCTGCGCGTCGCGCTTTTGCAGTTCATAAACAGCGTTCCAACTGCCCACGTCGTTCCAGCCGATATCGCCCGCCGGAATCCCTGCCACGTTGTTGGCGCGTTCCAGAACTGCGTAGTCAATAGAGATGTTTTCGCATTTCGGAAAAGTCGCAGCCAGGGCCTCGGCAAACTTCCGGCTGCTGAAAGGCGGCAGACTGGCCAGCAGATGTTCGGTCTGGGGAAGGAAGCGCCGCAGCGCGTCCAACAATACGGACGTCTTCCAGAAGAACATGCCCGCGTTCCAATAGAAATTCCCAGCGGCCAGAAAGTGTTCGGCTGTGGCGGCGTCCGGTTTTTCTCGGAAGCTGACAACCCGCACCGCATTGCGGCCTCCCGGCTGGACGCCTTCCGGAAATTCAACGTATCCGTAGCCCGTTTCCGCCCAACGCGGTTGAATCCCCAACACCACAATGTTGCCCTTTGCGGCGGATTGAAAGGCGGGACGCAACAGCCGCGTGTACGCGCCTGGTTTGGCAATGACGTGGTCCGCGGGGAAGACTCCCATTAAGGCGTCGGGATCGAGCGACTGCAAGATGTGCGCCGCCAGTCCGATGGCTGGAGCGGTGTTGCGCTGCGCGGGCTCCGCCAGGATCTGGCGCTTGGGAACCTCCGGCAACTGTTTGACGATCTCGGCTCGGAGGTGGTGATTGGTGAGAATCCAGATGCGTTCAGGAGGAAGGACAGGCCGAAGACGATCGACCGTCTGCTGGATCAAAGTGCGGTCCCCGAAGAATTTCAGAACCTGTTTGGAGCGGCTGCGCCGGCTGCGCGGCCAAAACCGCGTGCCTCGTCCGCCGGCCAGGATAAGGCCATAATTGTGCGACATGGCTTATACCACCTACTGGTCGATCGAAATTCCGCGCACCAGCTTTAGCGTGCGGTTCCATCGTGTCTTGGTGAAAAAATTCTTCGCCAGATCCAAATAGTGGCTGCCGCTGTCGCCGGCCCATTCCTCGGTGGGCGCGTCATAGGACCAGAAGATCACTAGCGGCTTGCCGATGATGTTCTCCCGCGGCACGAAGCCCCAGTAGCGGCTGTCCAGCGAGTTTTCGCGATTGTCGCCCATCGCGAAGTAATTTTCGGCGGGCACAATCAGTTCCCCATTTTTCACGTCGGCCGCGAGCATCTGCTGAGCGCGGTCCGCTACCGGACCGTAAGGCTGGGAGGGAAAATTGTCTCGGTACGGTTCGACCCGCGAATCGATGTGCTGCGCGTAGGGTTCCGTGAGCGCCTTGCCGTTCACATACACCACCTTGTCCTGGATGCGTATGTGGTCGCCGGGGAGTCCGATCACGCGCTTCACAAAGTTCTGCCGGATGTCCATGGGATAGCGGAAGACGATCACGTCGCCGCGTTTGGGTTCCGTGTAAGGCAACAGGTACTTGCTGATCGGGCCGGCTGGCGAATAGGACAGCTTGTCAACTAACAAGTGATCGCCGATGAGAACGGTTGATTCCATCGATCCCGTAGGCACGATAAACGCCTGCACCAGTGTGGTGGTGCCGAACAACAGGATCAGAATATTGAGAGACCACTCGTGGAGAAAATCGCGCGCGGAATCCGCAAACTTTTTCATACAGCCTTAATTCTTGTAATAACCATGGATCAGCATGAACGTCCGGCGCCAGCGGGTCTTGCTGAAAAAGTTCAATCCGATGTCGCGGATGTGATCCAAGCCGATAGACGGGTTCTGCAACTGGTCGGTAGGTGCGTCGTACGACCAATAAATGATCAGCGGCTTACCGATGATGTTTTCGCGCGGAACAAAGCCCCAGTAGCGGCTGTCGAGCGAAGAATCGCGATTATCGCCCATGGCGAATACGGTATTTGGCGGAACTACTACTTCGCCGTTGATCACATGGTTCTGCAGCATATCCATCGCGCCGGGATAAACCATGGAGTTGGGTTCGCTCGGGAAGTTATCGCGGTAGGGATCAATCTGATCGGACTTGTGAACTTTGTACGGCTCGTCAAGCTTGACACCGTTCCGGTAAACTTCTTTGTTGACGATGCGGATGCGATCGCCCGGAATTCC
>CAZDGT010000295.1:0-2289 GCA_964504905.1 uncultured Bordetella sp.
GGGTCCTTGTAATAGCCGGAGAAATTGACGGTGCTGCGCAGCAGCAGCTCGCCGTCTTTCTCGATGCGGACTTCGATGCCAGGGAGGAGCGTGCCGATACTTCCCGGCTTCACGCGGCCGATGGGATTGACGGCTACCACCCCGCCTTCCGTGAGTCCGTAGCCTTCGAGCAGCGGCATACCGATGGCCTCGTAGAACTCGGCGAGATCCTTACTCAAGGGCGCGGCCCCAGAGATGGGGAAGCGCAGGCGGCCGCCCAGTCGTTCGCGGATCTTGTTGAAGATGATCTTGTCGAAAAAGCGCAGCGCAGAAGCTATCCAGACCGGGACGGGCTTGCCGTTGCGGCGCAATTGAGCGGCACGGGAACCCATGCCTAGCGCCAAGTAGAACATCTTGCGCAATGGCGCGGGGCGCTTCTTGATTTCGGCGAGGATGCTGGAATACATGCGCTCCCAGACACGCGGCGGTGATAGAAAAAAAGTCGGGCGAGCGGCGCGCAGTTCGTGAGGCAGTTTAGAGAGACCTTCGGAAAACCACACACAGGAGCCAGTCCGCACAGGCATGAGCTCGACCGCCACGCGCTGGGCAATGTGAGCTGAAGGCAGAAACGCCACAGTGCAATCGTCGACGGTGAGCGGCAGAACGGCCGGCGTCATATCGATGTTCGTGACCAGCGCGCGGTGGGTGACCAGCCCCATCTTTGGCTCGCCAGTGGCGCCAGAGGTCATATAGAGAACCGCGAGAGCCCGATCGTCAAAACTTGCGCGTATGCGTTCGAAGGCTTGAGGGTCGGACGCGAGCTGGTGCTGCCCTTTTTCGATGAGCTCGTCGAGCGTGATGGCGCCTTCGGCAGTGCCGGTAAGCAAGATCCACTCAATATTTGGATGCTCGGACCCCAGGGCGGTTTGCAGCCCCTGCATGGCTTTGGGGTTTTCGACCATGGCGATGCGGGCATCGCAATAACCCAGTGCGCGCGCTTGTTCGGCAAAAGGCAGGCTGGTATAGAGCGCCGCCGAGATGGCTCCGGCTGCCATGACTCCGAGGTCGGCGAAGTAGAACTCGGCGCGTGTTTCGGATTGCAGCGCGACCATGTCGCCGATTTGAACGCCGATAGTACTAAGGCCCACGGCAATCCATTGCACGCGATCGCGAAATTCGGCCCACGTATACGTGCGGTACTTGCCGCCACCGACAGGCTGCTGCAGCGCAGGCTTTTCCGCGTAGCGAGCCGCAGTCTCTTCGAGCATGGTGTAAACGGTCCGCGCGGACATGATGTGATTTTAGCGTCGCTGGGCTAAACCTTGTCGAGGTGTGCCTCGTTTAAGAGTACAGATACGACGGGATGTCGTAATAGAAAGGGAAACGGGAATATGACACGCATTTTGACGAGCATCATAGTGGGGACCACGCTATTGATCCCCCTGAGCGGCCTGCTGGCGCAGAATAACACGATCAATGAGCGGCAGCGCAACCAGCAGAAACGGATTGGGCAAGGCGTGGAGAATGGCTCCCTCACTCCCGCCGAGACGGCACGCCTGGAGAAGCAGGAGGCGGCGATTCACCACGAAGTAAAGTCGGAACGCAAGGCCAACGGCGGAACGCTTACGGCGCAGGAGCGCCGCCAAGTTACGCGGCAGCAGAATCGCGTGAGCAAACGGATCTACCGGCAGAAGCACGACGGGCAGCATCAGTAGCGCGGCCAGTTCTCACGGGCTCGGCTATTCCTGTAAACTGATTCCTGATTCGACGGGAATAAGTCGAGGCCTTATGAAGCTCACCACGCTATTACTCACGCTTTCGGTCGCGGTGGCCGCGCAAAACTATACTGCCCGTACGGTGCCCGAGCAAGGTATTTCGGTGATTCATCTGGCTGACGCGGCAAGGGGCGTGGAAGTTTCGGTAGTGCCATCGCTGGGGAATCGAGTGACGGAGATGAAGGTCCACGGGAAAAATATTCTGTACTTCCCTGTATCCAACCTTGCCGACCTTCAAAAAACTCCGGGGCTCAACGGCATCCCCTTTCTCGCCCCGTGGGGGAATCGTCTGGATGCCGAACACTTCTGGGCCAACGACAAGAAATATACCTTCAACATGACGCTGGGAAATGTGCGCAGCCCCATCCCCATTCATGGACTCCTGACCAATTCGAATCTGTGGGAGGTCGTGGAGGCGGCGGCAGATCGGACGTCGGCACATGTGACCAGCCGGCTGCGTTTCTGGAAGTATCCGCAACTGATGGCGCAGTCCTACGCCCAACCTCGGTGGTCCACGCTTATGGCGCGTTGGGCT
>CAZDGT010000296.1:0-3852 GCA_964504905.1 uncultured Bordetella sp.
TCCAGACACCGGGCAACTATCGGTTCGCGCTCACCGAAACCACGAATTCACTCGCCGAACTTCCCTGGTGGCAGGTGTTCAAAGACCCCATTCTCCAGGATTTGATCCACACGGCGCTCACGAACAACAACGACCTCAAGCAGGCGGTCGCCCGGGTCGAACAATCCCGGCAACTGGCCATCGTTGCGCGCGCTCCGCTCTTCCCGCAGGCTGGCTATAGCGGCGAGGTCGGGCGCGGACGCAATGCAGTGTTCAACACGCCGGCCGGCCTCGACGGGACGACGGAAAGTTCCGCCACGCTGGGACTGGGCGCCACCTGGGAAATCGACATCTGGGGACGCATCCGCCGCCTGAGCGAGGCTGCGCGCGCGCAATACCTCGCCACCGAAGAGGCCCGGCGCGGAGTTGTCATCACCCTCATCAGCGACGTGGCGACCTCGTATTTTCAGCTCATTCAATTTGACCAGGAGTTGAAAATCCAGATTGAGGCCACGAACGCGTATGCCGGCACGTACCGTATCTTCAATGAGAAGCGGATCAACGGTGTCTCCTCCAAACTGGAAACCGACCGCGCCGCCGCCGCGCTCGCCAATGCCGCCGCCCTCATTCCGCAGCTCGAGATTCAAATCGCCTCGACTGAAAACCAGATCAACGTGCTGCTCGGCCGGCTGCCCGGATCCATTCCCCGCGGCAATTCCCTCAGCCTGACCCAGGTGCCGCCCGAAATTCCTGCCGGACTTCCCAGCGCGCTGCTGCGGCGACGGCCCGACGTGCTTGCCACGGAGGAGAATCTCATCGCCGCCAACGCCAACATCGGAGCGAATTTTGCGAATTTCTTCCCGCAGTTCGGTCTCACCACTTTTCTGGGGAAAGTCAGCCCGGAACTCTCCGCCTTCACGGCCGGTTCCGCCAACGCCTGGAACATCGGTGCGAGCATGGCGGGCCCCATCTTCCAGGGCGGTCAGCTTCTGGCGCAATACCGCGCTTCGAAAGCCGCGTTCGACCAGGCCAGGGCTGCCTACGAACAGAATGTGCTGACCGCGTTTCAGGAAGTCTCGAACGCGCTCATCTCGCGCCAGAAGCTGGCCGACGCGCGAGTTTACGACGAGCAGGCTGCCACGGCCCTTGTTTCGTCCGTGGACCTGGCAACCCTGCGATACATCAATGGCAAGTCGAGCTACTACGAAGTGCTGCAAGCGCAGCAGGAGCTTTATCCCACCCAGCGCGCGCTCGTGCAGGCCCAGGCGAATGAACTCATCTCCATTGTCCAGCTCTACCGGGCTCTTGGCGGTGGCTGGCAGATGGGGATGTAATCGTTTCGCGCGTCAGCGGGATTCTTTCTCGGTAATCACGGTGTCGGCGTCCTCGTAAGCCGGGGCGCAACAACATAACAGTCTCAACGTTTCCGCGCCGGTGTTCCACAATTTGTGCGTCTGCCCGGGCAGAATGGCGATGGCATCGCCCACGAACACGTCGCGCTCTTCTCCATCAATACGCATGCGGCCACGGCCGTGGGTGATGTAATAGATTTCTTCAGTACGGGCGTGGTAATGTTCCTGGGTCGCGCCGCCGATGGGCAGTCGCGCCTCGGCGAGACTCTGGTTGCGAATGACGGAATTGCGATGCGCAAGCAGTTCCCGTATTTCCGAGCCATCCTTGGTGATGAACGAAGGGACTTTGGAGAGATTCTTTACATCCATAAATGGTTGAGTGCTGTTGCTTGATGATAAACCTAAGTCATTTGCCGGAAGAATTATTGCCGCCAAAAACCGACTGGATGGCGCGCAGCTTCATTTCGCCATCGCCGCGGGTCGGCGCGACCATGCCGCCCTCGCCGAACTCGTTCCACGCGTATATCAGCAGCATCTTTTGACGCTGACCCGTCCCGTAGCGTATGCCCAAATTCGGAAAAGCATCCAGCGCTGCCTTCACCTCGCGCAATGCGGTCAGCCATTGCTCCTGATTGGGCAACTCGTAGGAAGCGCGTGGGTCCTTCCACGGGCGCGGGTCCCAGCCGGAGGGAACGTAAGGGACATACGGTTTCGGGCTCAAACGCGCGTAGTTGGTCCACGCCTGTTCCGCGAACTGAAGCAGCTTTTCGTACGGATAGGGTTTTTCCTGCACCGGTAGATTCGGCATGTCCATGTAGGTCGTGAGGAAGTCATAAGGCGCCATCACCGGCCCGGTCGGGAACCCTCCCGCCATCACTCCACCCCCAATCAACGGGTTTGGAAGACCCGCCTCCCTGGCCGTCTGCCGCAACGTCTCCAACCGCCTGGCAACCCGCCCCGCATCATTCCCGTTTTGCTGAAAAAAGTAATCGGCGCCATGAACCTTGAATACCGGCCGCCCCCCCACTCGCAGGTAGCTCGGATGCTTCATGGCGTTGCACCATTCCCGGCACGCCTTTTCCCAGTCGGCGTCTTCGGTGATTCCGAATGGGGGATGGTTTACAAACTCCAGCGTGAACTTCAGTTCCCGATTCTTCGGCGAAGCCAGAAACAGGCGCAGGCCTTCGTTCAACCGGTCCTGGTGAGGATCGCGATTCTGCACGTTACCCTGGTAGTACCAGAGGATTTGAAAGAAGCTCACGCCGTTGGCCGCCGCGGCCGTAATCTCGCGGTCCATGGTCGCGGGCTCGTTGTATTCGCCCAGCAAAGCCCGGCGTCCGGTATAGTTCGTCCGCCAGTCCGCACCGGCGGTGAAGTATTTATTGGGCTGCTCGCGCCACCACCCGGAAAAGTAATATACGCCCACAAGATATTCGGGTTCCGGGACTGCCTGCGCCGGACAAACTCCCCTTCCGAGCCCGAAGACCGCGAGCAAATACGCAAGTCTGCCGAGTGCTTTAGGTCGAACGAATCTCACGCAGTTATTCCATTTGCTCGCACACGTCGTAGCAGGATAAGGCGGGAGGGGCTCGACGTCAAAACACCCGCAGTCCTGGCGGTGAGAAATTATTCGCCTTCGCCAAGCGCCCGAAAGGGACATTCTGTCGATCTCACCTGTCTCCGCCTCCGCGACGGTGATTGAAGTTTCGTCACGTACGGGCTCGTTTCCGTAGCGCCCCAGTTCAGTTCACCGCCAAACCGAAGGGACCACCCCTCTCTTCCTGCAGTCGCCTTGCGCATCTTTTCCATTATCCCATCTGATACATTCCAGTGCGTGTCCGTATTTGTTGGCGTTGAGGAACGGCGGCAAGAGGTGGAAGGTGAGGGAGAGCTGATCGGTTCCGGCTCTGTTCTGGTTGAAGCGGCTCGGGTATTGTGTTTGCCCGAGCCGCTTTTCTTGGGCTGAATGCGATCCAAGAATTTGCCCGCAAACCGGTCCGCATTGCGCTATGATTTCAGGCATGAGAGTCCTGGTCCTGGCCATCGGCCTTTTGGCTGCGCTCACCGGAAACGCCGCGCCGCTGGGCATCATGGTTCCTGCCTATTTCTATCCCGGCAGCTTGTGGAACAGCATGAACTTCGCGGCCAGCCGCGTGCCTCTGGTCGCCATCATGAATCCGAACAACGGGCCAGACACCACGCAAGATTCCAATTATGTCACCGCCGTGAACAGCCTGCGCGCCGCCGGCGGACGAGTCATTGGTTACGTTTACACTTCCTACGGCGCGCGAGATACGAACACAGTGAAAGCGGACATCGACCGCTATTTCAACTTTTACTCCATCGATGGAATCTTCCTGGATGAAATGACCGATGATTCGAACACAAATCACCTGAACTATTATGCGGCACTCTGGCAGTACATCCACAGCAAGGGCACAAACCTGATGGTCGCGGGGAACCCGGGCATCAATACCCAGAAGGCGTACCTCACGCGGCCCACGTCGGACGTGCTGGTGAC
>CAZDGT010000297.1:0-6437 GCA_964504905.1 uncultured Bordetella sp.
CACTGGGCCCGAGCCAGCCTGCTGAGCGCAAACGGGTATCAACCAAAGAGTGCTCCAAACTATGCCTCCGACAAACCGGAAAAGATACCTTGCAGCCCGTCGGTCCAGCTTCGCTCTGTCCGCGCTTGTATCTTTCTTGACCGAGTAAATATGTGTAGTTGGTGTTTGTTTTGGCACAGTTGAAAATTCCTAGCGACAATCTTTGTAATCCCGCTATCGTCGAGTAGACCAGAATGCCGGAATGGTATCCATCGAGTGAAAGTACTAAGCAAGTAAGGCATTGTCACCTAGTGTGGTACCTAAGATAGCCATAACTCGTTTGCAGAGAGGTCTTTCTGAGCGAACAACGATTGATTTCACCACGATGATCCCAGCGCACAAGGTGATGGGATGAGTCCTATGCCTAGAGTGTTTCAAGTGAAACGGCACGCGATTCGACAAAAATATTTCGGCAGTTTTTTAGAAGGAGGTTAGCCGCAGAAGACGCAGTTGCACATCTTGATGGAGGCTCGTTGCGCCTGGCTCTGCCGGGCGCACGATGTCAATGGCTTACGCTTGGTGAATTTTGACGTGCGTCCGATTGATGGCTTTAAGTGTGGGCGTACCGCAGTGGCCCAGATCACGGCCCACTTCCGTCTGCAGCATCTCGACGACGCCCTGCACGCCATCTGCGCCATAAGCCGCGAGTCCCCACATTACCGGCCGGCCCAGCATGACTGACGTAGCGCCCAAGGCCAGCGCCTTGAAAATATCGGAACCGCGCCGGAAGCCACCGTCTACCAGCACCGGCACCCGGCCACCCACTGCATCGACGATGGACGGAAGCACTTCGATCGACGTGGCCATGCCCTTGGTCAAGATCCCGCCGTAATTGGAAACTACAATCCCCTGCACGCCTCTCTTCACGGCGACATCGGCTTCTTCCGGTGTCATGATGCCTTTTAACAGAACCGGAACGGTGATGCCCTGGCGTATCTGATCGATTACGCTCCAGTTAAGTGCGGCCGGGGCCATCTTGGCCAGTTGCGCCGGACCCGACGCGCGCTTCGCATCCCGGAACGGTGTTCCAACCGTAATACAAACTGCCTTGCAGCCGGCCTTCACGGCTTGCTGGATCCGCGCTCTTAGCGCATTGGCGTCCGCTTCGGGAAATGCCTGGTACCACAACCCATACTTGGTCTCGGCTGCGATCTTCTCAATCGGAAAACTGGAATCGCTGCTGGCGACCATGATGGCCTTCGCCGCCGAAGCGCCGCGCGCGGTCGCCAACTCGCCATCGGGATGATATTGCTGCTGGCGAGCGATGGGTCCCACGATGATCGGAGCGAACATCTTCTGGCCGAAAAGGTCCACCGACATGTCCATTTCGGTGGTGCTGATCATCATGCGCGGACGCAGGGTGATGCGCTCAAAGAAAGAGCGGTCCCCGCCGGAAATGTTGGAATAAGCGGCGAAGGCGAGCGTGCGGTTGGCCATATCCTCAAATTCGAGAACGTTCGCCAGATCCACTCGCGGCGCGATGCGGCCCGGAGCTTCGCCCATCAGCTTGGGACCCGTGTTCTGCAGCGAGACATTCTGTCCCGCCGATCGCTGCTCCAACAGAGTAGTCACGGCAGCCAGCGAGCCAAACCCCGCCAGCGCTTTGCGTCGATTGATTACAGTTTTTTTCATCGGAAGTTTGTTTTAACCAGTGTGCGATCGATGGAAGCTAACGTCGGCCTTCCGGTTTGCGCCATCGCCATCACCAGTTCCCCCTGCAGAATTTCGTGAATCCTCTGGACGCCGGGAGCGCCGTAGGCGGCAAGTCCCCAGCGGTGCCCACGCCCGACACAAACTACTTTTGCACCGAGCGCGAGAGCCTTCAATATGTCCGAGCCATTGCGGATTCCGCTATCGAACATGATCGGCACGCGGCCTTGTACGGCATCGACAATCTCGGGAAGGACTTCGAGCGTGGAGGGGCCGTAGTCCACGGACCGGCCACCGTGATTGGAAACATATACCGCGTCGAAGCCGTGCTCGATGCAGAGCTTTGCGTCTTCGGCGGTCAGAATGCCCTTCGCAACCATGGGCACTTTCAACATCGATTTCACTTGCTCGGCGTATTTCCAGTTGTACCAGAGGCGCCCTTCGGGAACCCGATAAGCGCGCGGGCCCGTTGTGGGCGCTTCGCTACGCGCTCCGGCTGGCGCGGGAGGCCGAGCCTCGCCGCCACCGACCAGATGCTTGCTGTGGGTCGCCCGCTCATAGTAGGTTGCCTGCTGATCAACCGTCATCACGACGGCTTTGCCCCCGGCCCCTTGCGCGGCGTCTATCCACGCCTTGGTGACGTCCATGTCTTTCTGCGGATAAAGCTGAAACCACAACGGGCTGGTTGCCGCCGCCGCGATCTTGTCGATGGGCAGCGAGTGGTTATGGCTGACGATGTAGGGAGTATTCGACGCGGCCTGCGATCCACGGTAGGTGGCAGCTTCAGCTTCGCGGTTCAACTGGATGTGGAACGCGGTGGGCGAAGTCATGATCGGGAACGCCATCGGCGTGCCCAAAAGTTCGGTCGCCGTTTGCACGGAGCTCACGTCCACTACACCTTTCGGCACTAGCTCCACCCAATCGAAGGCTTCCCGATTGCGCCGCAACGTGAATTCGCCTTCGCCACCGTGGGCCATGTACATGAAAAAGTCGCGCGGCATCTTAGCGAACGCCACAGCTTCGAATTCCATGACGGTGGTGAGCTCGTCCATGCCGGGTACGCGGCTATGGTCGCGAAATGGGTCTTGCTGGGCCTCGAGCAGAGACGAACCGACTAGCGCTCCACCCAACCCGCCCAGCGCCGTTCGTCTGGTCATCAAATCGGAGCGCTTCATGCGTGTTTTGTTACCTCGTCGAGAGATCGGGCCGGCCCTGGCGAAGCTCGCGCGAACACACGAGGACCGAGCCTCAGTATATTAAAACCAGCACACGCTGTCAAAGCTCAGAAGGCCCGGCAGGAGCCTATTTGGGCATCGCGAGCGGCACGATGTCGGTGTTGTGCGCGGCTGTAATCAGCCACTGGCCGTCGTCTTCGACCAGCACCAGCGTCATGACGCCATGGCGGACGGCGGCGACATCCCATCCGGTCATACCCTCAGCGCCTGTCATCTGCCAATTGACGTGGGCCAGAGCAATTGTGGAGCTGAGAAAGCGAACGGCGTGCGCTTCCTTCTGAAGGATCGAATTGCGGAAGATGGTGCGGTGCAGATTCACGTGGGTCGTCTCGATTTCCTGGCGGCCGTGCCAGTGCATGCCGAGTACGTTCACGAAGTCGGCTTGGGGATGGAATTGGGCCGCGTAGGCCACCATATCGTGGCGGTTCCAGGAGTCGATCAGTGCAGAAATTACAGCGTCCACGAGGGCGCTAGCGGCAATAGAGGTTTCAGTCATAGTCGAATTCAAGTTTAGCTTTTAATGCGCCGCGGACGCTGCGCCGGCCTTCGGTTTTACTCTTTTCAGCAAGAGTACGATGGGAATGCAGAACAAACACACCAAAGCAATGTAGCGGAGGTCGTCCACGTAAGAGTAGATGACAGCCTGCTGATTCAGGCCGCGATCAATCAGTGCATAGGCCCGGCTGGTGGCGATTTGCGGGTCGGAGTGCCGGCCTAGCCCGCCCCGGAAAAAGTCGAGTGCGGAATCGAATGTCGGGCTGCTACTCATGTACCTGCTCAGCTCGGCGCGATGAACTTGTTGGCGGCGCGAAACCATGGTGTTGACTAGAGAAATCCCGACGCTGCCGCCCACGTTGCGCAGCAGATTGTAGAGTCCGCTGGCGTTGCCGATCATTTCGTTGCGAACCGTTCCCATGGACGTCGTCGCGAGCGGCACGAACACCAAGCCAGACGATGCCCCGCTCAAAATAATGGGCACAAGGAGCGACCATTGCGAGATATCCAGCGTGAGTTGGCTCATCCATAAGGCTGAACCTGCGAAGCCCAGGAATCCGATGGAGATGAGCCAGCGGTTGTCGACGCGGCTAGTCAAGATTGCGACGATTGGCATCACACAGATTGCGCCAATGCCCCGCGGGCTCACGGCGAGTCCAGCGGAGCGTGCCGAGTAGCCCATGACGGTTTGATAAAACAGCGGAAGTATGGCGACGATGCCGTAGATCACACCTCCGAACAGAGTCATTACAATGCAGCCCAGTGCGAAATTGCGGTTCGCGAAGACTCGCAGGTTGGTGAGGGGTTTTGGATCGCGCCACTGCTGGATCAGGAAGGCAATCAGACCGGCCCCAGCGATAGCGGCTGCCCAACGGATCCACGTGGCCGCGAACCAGTCGTCCTCCTGGCCTTTATCCAGGATGATTTGCAGCGAGCCCAACCAGATCACCAGGAGGCCCAGGCCGATGGCGTCGAAGCGCCCCGGTTTCGCCGACGAGATATACGGCGGGTCCTCGACGAATCGCGACACCATGAAGAGCGCCAACACTCCGATGGGGATGTTGATGTAGAACGCCCAGCGCCATGAATATTGGTCGGTAAGATAGCCGCCAAGAGTGGGGCCGAGGACAGGCGCTACGACCACCCCCAACGCATAGTCGGCCATCGCACCACCGCGTTTCGCGGGAGGGAATCTTTAGAGCAGGATGGCTTGCGAAAGCGGTTGGAGCGCACCGCCACCGGCTCCCTGGATGGCGCGCGCGACCAGAATCATCCAGAGGCTAGTGGCTGCACCGCAGAAGAACGACGAAATGGTGAAAGCGACGATGCAGAACATCAAAAATCGGCGGCGTCCGAAGCGCAGAGCAAACCAACTGCTGGCAGGCAACACCACTGCGTTCGCTACCAGGTAACTGGTGAGCACCCAGGTGGCTTCATCAACGCTGGCCGAAAGGTTTCCCGCGATATGCGGCAGAGCGACCGATGCGATGGAAGTATCCAGCACTTCCATAAACGTGGGGACGATCACCGCCAAGGCGATGAGCCAGGGATTCGCTTTGGGACGCCATTCGGGCATGAACCAGTCTTTGGTCTTGCGACGGCGGGCGTGGACCCAAACGGCGCGTCGTGTTTTCATTATGGCGCGGATACGCATGCGGAAGAAGCGCTCGCCGTGGGAAACTCGATCATGATCCGCATTGCGAACGCGCAGGGCTTCTGGGGCGATTCGCTGGAAGCTCCACTGGAACAACTGCGCGGTGGGCCCATCGACTATTTGACGCTGGACTATCTGGCCGAGGTCACCATGTCGATCCTGCAAAAGCAATTCGCGCGCGATCCGCAGGCGGGCTACGCGCGGGACTTCCCGCAGATGATTGAGCGCGGCGCGAAGGAGATCGTCGAACGTGGCGTGAAGGTTGTGGCCAACGCGGGCGGCGTGAATCCGGAGACGTGCGGCGAAGCGGTGGCAGCGGCATTGGGGCGTGCGGGCTATCAAGGGCGGATGAAGATTGGTGTAGTAACGGGGGACAACATCCTAGGCCGCCTGGATGAACTGATCGCCCGTGGCGTCGAGCTCCGCAACATGGATACGGGCGAACCGCTGGCGCCGATTCGATCGCGAGTTCGAAGCGCGAATGCATATCTGGGAGCGTTTCCTATCGCCGAAGCGCTGGGGCAGGGCGCGCAAATCGTGGTTACGGGGCGATGTTCCGATGTGGCGTTGTCGTTGGGCCCGAGTATTCACGAATTCGGCTGGAAGCGCGACGACTGGGATCGATTGGCAGCGGGCGTAGTTGGCGGCCATGTGATCGAGTGTGGCGCACAGGCGACCGGCGGAAACTGCCAGGTGGATTGGGAGACAATGCCCGACATGGCCGGTATCGGTTATCCAATTCTTGAGGCGGAACCGGACGGGCGCTTTGCCATCACCAAACATCCGGGGACGGGCGGACGCGTGACGGTGGCAGGCGTGGCAGAGCAGCTAGTGTATGAAATTGGCGATCCGCGGGCCTACATCACTCCGGACGCGATTGCCGATTTCACGACGATACAGCTGCAGCAGGCTGGTGCGGATCGGGTGCAATTCTGGGGAATCCAGGGGCGTCCTGCAACGGAGTTCTACAAAGTGTCGATCAGCTACTGGGCGGGATTCAAGGCGGCAGGAACAATGACCTATGGCTGGCCCGACGCCTACAAGAAAGCCAAGATGGCGGATCAAATCCTGCGGACGAGACTGGAGCGGTTGGGGCTGAAGTTCGAGGCGATTCATAGCGAGTACGTCGGCGCCAATGCGTGTCACGGAGATTTTCTTTCGGGGGAACCGTCGCCCGATTTGGCGGAGGTGACGTTACGGGTTGGTGTGCGCGGCGGCGATGCGGCAACCATCGAGCGTTTCACGCGCGAACTGGCTCCCCTGGCGCTGAACGGTCCGCCGGTGGTCACTTATCCGTCGGGAGGCAAGCCGAAAGTGGAAGAAGTGGTGGCTTATTGGCCGGCGCTGATTCCGAAAAGCGAAGT
>CAZDGT010000298.1:0-16027 GCA_964504905.1 uncultured Bordetella sp.
GTGGGAAAAAGGTTCGGCTGAGTACACCGGGAACACGGGCGTCTGGACACAGATGACCGTCGACGAGCAGTTAGGTTTGGTGTACCTGCCCGTGGAGTCGCCAACCGGAGATTATTTCGGCGGGCACCGGCCCGGGAACAACTTATACGGCGAAAGCTTGGTGTGCGTGGATCTGAAGACTGGTCAACGCAAATGGTTTTTCCAGTTGGTGCACCATCCGCTGTGGGACATGGATATTTCCTCGGCGCCGCTACTGGCGGATATCAACGTCAATGGCCGTGCGATCAAGGCCGTTGCGCAGCCGACGAAGCAGGGAATCCTTTACGTGTTCGACCGCGTCACCGGGCAGCCCGTGTGGCCCATCGAAGAGCGTCCGGTGGAGAAGGGAGATGTGCCCGGCGAGTGGTACGCGCCGACGCAGCCCTTTCCCACTAAGCCTCCGGCCTACAGCCGCAATGGTGTGACCCCGGATATCCTGGTGGACTTTACCCCGGCGCTGCACGACCAGGCTTTGACCATTGCCGCGAAATATAAGTTGGGTCCGATCTACACTCCGCCCACGGCGAGCAAGGCGAACGGACCGCTGGCGACGCTTACGCTCGGAACGGCGGCTGGCGGAAGCAATTGGCAGGGCGGTTCCTACGATCCTGAGACGCACACGGTGTTTGTATCCGCCAGCAATGCCAGTCTGGTGCCCATTGGGTTGGTGCGCTCGCCGAAAGAAATCTCCGACATGGACTTCATCCTGGGAACCGACGGGCAGGAAGTACGCATCGCCAGAGGTCCGGGAGAGAACGCGGGCTCTGATGCCGCGCCGGTGCCGCGTACGGCTGCTCCGCCTCCTGCGCCCGCGAATCCGCTCAACGTTCAAGGACTTCCGCTGGTGAAACCTCCGTACGGTACACTCTCCGCGATCAGTCTCGACAAGGGCGAGATCACCTGGCAAGTCGCGCATGGCGAAACGCCTGATCTCATCCGAAATCATCCGCTGCTCAAAGGGACGAACATTCCGCGCACGGGCCAAGTCGGCGGCGTAGTAACGGCAGTCACGAAGAGTCTGGTGCTGGCAGGCGATCCGCAGGTGACTACAACGGCCGATCATCCGCGCGGCGCTATGCTGCGGGCCTACGACAAGATCACCGGTAAGGAGGTCGGCGCGGTGTACATGCCGGCGCAGCAGAGCGGTGGCATCATGACGTATATGGTGAACGGTAAGCAGTACATCGTAGTAGCAGTCAGCGGCGGAGCGTACTCAGGCGAATATATCGCGTACAGCCTTCCGGCGGCGGAATAACCGCAAAATGAAGACTTGGGTTCTGGTGGTGCTGACGGGTATCGTGTGCGCTCAGGAGGCACCGCCGCGCTCCGTCTGGGATGGCGTTTACACTGACGCGCAGGCCCAGCAGGGGCAGCCGCTTTACAACCAGCACTGCATGGCGTGCCACGGAGGTTCGCTCACCGGGGGTGAGCAGGCGCCTCCGCTGGCAGGCGGCGAATTTCTCGCGAATTGGAACGGACTGACGGTAGGCGACTTATTCGAGCGCATCCGCACCAGCATGCCGCTGAACAATCCGCAGTCGTTGAATCGCGAAACCAACGCAGCGATTCTTTCCTACATTCTGAGTGTCAATCGATTTCCCGCAGGCACAACAGATCTGCCTGGCCGCACTGAGATGCTAAAGCTCATCCGGCTGGAAGCGGAACGGCCTCGAGCCAAATAGCCCGCCTACTTCGCACCGTAGCCAGCGGGCAAGACCTTGTGGGGGTCGACGCGGACCACTAGGTACACAATCTGATCCGTCGTGATCTCGCTGAACCAGTGCGGAGTGTTGGGTGGAATAATCACGACGTCGCCGGGACTGAGCTTGCGGCTCACTCCTCCTTGCACGGGTCCACCGCCGGTGCTGGGTCCGTTGAGAACCTTCACTACTTGGCTATCGGCTGCCGTTTCCTTGGCGTCCGCGATGGTGCCACCGGTGACCAGCGTTCCGTTGCCTTCGATCACGTGATACACCTCAGTGATTTGGCTGTGCTCGATGCCGCCCCCAATGTCACGCCCAGCGGTTCGCGCGCGATGGACCACTCCCACGCCGACGTTGTACTCATTGTTGATGCTGACCACTCGAATCGCCTGATCACTCACAGGAGCCGTCGCCGTTTTCTGCACGGTTGCTTCAATATCAGCTTTGGATACGTCCGTGGCCGTGCCACGAGGCGTGTGCTGGGCAGCCAGGGGCAGTGACAACGCGAATGACAAAGTGGCTGAGTTTAAGAGTCGCACGGGGTCACCTTCTTTCTTAATGTTGTCTAAAGCCGCGGCTGTTTCGGATCCCGTGGCGTCCACTTGTACGCGGCGATCGAATTTTTCCAGAAATATTTTTCAGCGGCGGGGCGTCCCTTGGCCATGAAGTATTGGCGGACGAGCGAAAGCTCCGTTGCATAAGGAACCCAATTCCCAGCACTGTTCGGCCAGTCACTGGCGTACAATAAGCGGTCCTCTCCGAATACATCCCAAATCAGATCAAGCCGCGGCTTGTAGAAGTTTAGGTCCGTGGGAACTTTCCCATCGACGCGCCGTGCCACCTGGGAAACTTTGACAAAGACATTTCGCTTGGCCAACTCGCGCAGATCGCTCTCATATGCACGCCGTGCTGCTGGTTCGGCAGGAGGCTCTAGGATCGGCAAGTGATCCAGCACCACTCGTATGCCAGGGACCTTGTCCGTCAGGCGCACAAAAGCGCGGATCAATTCCACGTTTGGGTTGGCCGTGTCCAAAGTCAGGTCGGCGGCCGCCAGATCTTTGATGCCCCCGATGAACTCGGGTTGTTCCACTTGCGCGACGAAGTTCCTCCCCCAGATGTTTCCGCAACGAATGCCCTTGAAGAGCGAATCTTTGCGATAGCGCTCCAGATACTCGCGAAAGTTTGGTTTCTCAGGCTCCAGGTCGCCAACCATGCCGACCATGAGCGTGTCTTTGTGGCAAAGGTCCAAGACCCATAGATTGTCCTCAATCCACGGGCTGGCTTCCAGTTCGATGGCCCCCACGATTCCGAGCTGAATCGCAACGCGCCGGAATGTTTCCGGAGTGGCGACCGGCACACCCGGAATTACGCCCTTCGCCGGATAAGGCACGCCGATGGGGCGCGTGGTATCGAAAAAATGAATGTGTGTGTCGATGATCGGTATAGCCGGTTGCTGGGCGTCGACGCTGGCCGCGACCAGAGCGGCGGACGCAGCTAGAAAAGTTCTTCGACTGACTGCCTCGTTGAGTTTGTTCATCACCATTCTCGAATCCGTTGAGAATGTTACAATAGCACGGCTCGAAGCACAAATCCCGCCAGTCATCGCACGTGGAGGTAAGTATGTTCTTTCGCATTTTGTTGGTCGCGATAGCACCGCTAGCACTGGCTCAAACCGCGGATGTGTCTCAAGTTGCCGAAGGGCAACGGCTATTTGAATCCTCGTGCACGGCTTGCCACGGCCAGAACGCGAAGGGTGGACGCGGGCCGGACCTTACCGGCAGGCTGAGGCGCGGTTCTCTCGAATCCGAAATGGCGGATAACATCGTTGGTGGGATCGCAGGCACGCAGATGCCGGCGTTTCCCATGCCGCCGCAGAATGTTCGCGCGATCGTAGCCTACCTGCGGTCGCTGAGAGCGGGTGGACCGGACCTGCAGGTGACAGGGAACGCCGCGAGCGGACAACAATTGTTCTTCGGCTCTGCGGGCTGTAGCCGCTGCCACATGTATCAGGGGCAAGGGGGCAGACTGGGTCCTGACTTGAGCCGCATCGGCGAGGCTCGAACCGCCCGCGAACTGCAAGAAGCCATTGCACAGCCGCATCGTGAGTTGCTGCGCGGATTCGAAACCGTGGAAGTTCGGCTCAAGAACGGGAATCAGATTCACGGCGTCATCAAGAATCAGGACACGTTTTCCATGCAAGTTATGGATGAATCCGAGAAACTGCAATTGCTGGTGAAGAGGGACACCGCCAACATACGGCTTACAGGAAAATCACTCATGCCGGAGGGCGCGGTTTCGGGAACTCAATTGAATGACGTGGTTGCTTTTTTGAAAACTTCGCCGCGCACTACTTTGGCGTCTACCAACAGCGCCGCTAACAGCGGTGTTACCTTCGAGCGCTTGAAAGCCTCGGCGAAAGAACCGCAGAACTGGCTTACCTATTGGGGAGATTTGCGGGGCACGCACTACAGCGGGCTTTCTTCCATCACTCCGGCCAATGTCCGTTCGCTCTCAAGTTCCTGGGCCTATCAGCTTGGCGGACCGAGGGCAGAATCCACGCCGCTGGTGGTTGACGGAGTTATGTATGTCACTGGCGCTCGCAACAATGCTGCTGCGCTGGATGCGCGCACAGGCCGCGCGATCTGGCAGTACGTGCGCCGGCTACCGACCGACATCCATGCGAATTGCACCGTGATGACCAACCGTGGCTTCGCAATTCTTGGCAACAACTTGTACATGGCAACCCTCGATGCCCACCTCGTCGCGCTCGATGCGAAAACGGGAAATCCCGTGTGGGATGTGATGGTCGATGACTATAAGAGCGGCACATCCATCACGCACGCGCCGCTGGCAATTGACGGCAAGATCATCGTCGGAATCACTGCCGGCGAATGTGCTCTGACGGGGTTCTTAGACGCCTACGATGCGGCAACCGGCAAGCGACTTTGGCGTGTGAACGTGATCCCCGGCAAGGGCGACCCCGCGCGCTCGACATGGGCCGGTAACTCGGCGGATTTCGGCGGCGGGCCTACCTGGATGACGGGCACCTATGACCCCGATACGGATACGCTGTTTTGGTCCACCGGAAATCCTTCGCCCGACTACGATGGCACGGTGCGCGCCGGCGACAATCTCTACACGTGCAGCGTCCTGGCACTCGATCCCAAAACCGGAAAGATGAAGTGGTATTTCCAGTTCACTCCGCACGACACGCACGATTGGGATGCCAACGAGACGAATGTTCTCGTCAATAGCGTCTTTCAAGGAAAGATGCGGCATTTGATCCTGCACGCCGATCGCAACGCCTTCTTCTATGTGCTCGACCGCGACACCGGCGAGTTCCTCATGGGCAAGCCCTTTGCGAAGCAGACATGGGCCAAAGGCTTGGACGACAAAGGCCGTCCGGTTCTGATACCCAACATGGACCCGACTCCGCAAGGTACGTTTGTTTGCCCCGATCAATCCGGCGCTACTAATTGGGCTTCGCCCTCGTTTAGTCCGCAAACCAATCTGTTCTATCTGGCAGTGCGTGAGTCATGCGCTCTCTACTCAAGCATCACCAAGGAGCCGCGGCCGGGAGATCCTTACACAGGTACAGGCCAGCAGGAAGAACCGGGCCTGTTTCCCGGTGCGATTCGCGCGATCGATCCGCAGACCGGAACAATCAAGTGGAATTTCGATCTGCACCAGGGTTCTGTAGGGGCCGGCGTTCTCGCGACAGCAGGCGGAGTCGTGTTCGCGGCTGCGAAAGATGGCAACCTGATCGCACTCGACGCCCGCACCGGAGCGGCGCTGTGGCACTACCAGACGGGAGGCGAGATCAACGCGTCGCCCATATCGTATAGCGTCGACGGCAAACAATACGTCGCCGTGGCGACGGATTCAGTCCTGTTCACCTTTGCGCTGCCGTAGCAGGGCCTAGCACTACTTTGCCGGGAAGCGCATTGGTCATCTTGCCGTCTTCGATGACGGGCACGCCATTTACCAGCACATAGCGCATTCCGTCTGAAAGCTGGTTGGGCTTCTCAAAGGTTGCCACGTCGTGAATGGTGTCCGGGTCGAAGACCACCACGTCGGCCCACATACCTTCCTTCAAGACGCCGCGATCCGCCAGGCGCATCCTCTGCGCGGGCAGAGCGCTGAACTTGCGAATGGCATCTTCGAGTGTAAGCTTCTTCTCCTCGCGAACGTACTTTCGCAGGATATGCGGGAAGGTTCCAAAGGCTCTCGGATGGGGATGCTCTTTCCCTAGGAGGCCATCCGGCGCGGCGCCTTGCGAATCGTTGCAGATCGAAACCCACGGCTGCTCCAGCGCCAGCGCGACATCCGCTTCGTTCATCGTAAACATGGCGACCGAAGTGAAGGCCGAGTCCTCGATGAGCAGGTCGAAGATCGTATCGATGGGGCTCTTGGCCCAAAGCTTCGCAATTTCGGCGATGGTCTTCCCTTGGACTGGCATTAATTTCGGATTCTGAACCGCGCCCACGATAATCGATTCCGGCCCCGTGATCTGTTGCCATTCGTTGTTCCAATCGCCCGTCGTGCTTTCCATCTCTTTGCGAATGCGCTCGCGCATGGCTGGGTCCTTCAAGCGCTCGATCAATTTGCTGTCGCCACCGTCATGCGCCCATGGCGGAATGATGGCCGAAAACGTGTTGAAGCTGGCGGTGTAGGCGTAGGTGTCGGCAGCGATATCCACGCCGGATCGCCGGGCCTGTTCAATACGCTCGATGATTTCGGGCATCCGATTCCAGTTAGACTTGCCGGCCGCTTTTAGGTGCCAGATCTCCACCGGCAGGTGGGACTCGCGTCCAATGCGGATGGCTTCGTCGAGTGCCGGCAAAATGTTGTCGCCTTCGTCCCGGATGTGCGATGCATAAACGCCCCCCAGCTTGCCCGCTTCGGCGGCCAGCGCGATCAACTCCTCAGTATTCGCGTACATGGCTGGGGCGTACTGGAGCGAAGTCGAAACACCTATCGCACCTTCATGCATGGCATCGCGCACCAGCGCTTTCATGCGCTCTAGCTCGGCAGGAGTGGGAGGGCGGTTGTCGTCGCCAATCACCAGGCGGCGAACCTGGGTCGCCCCCACGTAAGTGGCCAGATTGATTCCCATCCCCTGCTTACGCAAGTTCGCGAAATACTCGCGGAGCGTTCGCCATGTCGGTTTCACGCCGTAATGCTGATACGTGAGGCTTTCCTTTTTCACCAGGTCATCCGTGAGTGGGGCGACGGAATTGCCCTCGCCGGTAATTTCCGTCGTGATGCCTTGATAGATCTTGGACGGCAGATGCGGATTCGCCAGAATGGTGAGTTCGGATTGCCCCAGCATGTCGATGAATCCCGGCGCGATCACCAGTCCCCTGGCGTCGATCGTGCGCTTGGTGGAGGCTCCATCGAGCTTCCCAATCGCCGCGATCCGTCCTCCGCGGATAGCGATGTCGCCGGAATACCACGGCGATCCCGTGCCGTCGATAATCCGGCCATTGCGAATCACCATGTCGTAAGGGCCCGGAGCGGCTTGCGCAGCAATGGCAAGCAGGAAGATCGCGAGCAGGTAGGGCATAAGTGCAGTATATGTCTGGGGGCGGTCCCGTGCTGCCCGTGTCTGGAATATGATAGTCACCATGCGTTTTACCTTGATACTGCTCACTATTTCCTCGGCGCTGGCACAGGATGCCGGTGCCACGCGTGCGGATTGGCCGCACTACGGTGGTACACCCTATTCTTGGCGCTATAGCGCGCTGGACCAAATCAACACTACCAACGTCAAATCCCTCGCCCCCGCCTGGATGTTTCAGACGGGAGACTATGCCGAAAATTTGCAGGCGACCCCCATCGTTGTAGACGGCGTGATGTATTTGATCACCGCGCGAGCGCACGTCTTCGCTTTGGATGCGGCCTCTGGGCGTGAAATCTGGGTCTACAAATATCCCGATGTGCCACGCAGCATTCCGGGCTTTGTGGGAAATCGTGGAGTGGCGGTGGGTGATGGCAAGGTGTTCTTTGGCACCAAGGACGACTATTTGGTTGCCTTGGATCAGAAGACTGGGCGCCTGATCTGGCGCGTCAACATCGACGACGCCCGGCAGTGCGGCTGCAACATCACTTCGGCTCCGATGGTTGTGAAGGATAAAGTGATTGTCGGTGGAACCGGAGGCGACGGAGCGCATCGCGGCTACATCACGGCGTTCAACACTAAGACTGGACGCCTGGCATGGCGCTGGTATGTGATACCGGGTCCGGGGGAAAAAGGCCATGAGACATGGAAAGGCGATAGTTGGATCTTTGGCGGCGGTTCACCGTGGCTGACCGGCTCCTACGATCCCGCCCTGAATCTGCTGTATTGGGGCACGGGGAACGCGGCGGCCGATTTCTACGATGGTGATCGCGTGGCTGCCGGTACCGACAAGAATAAAGATGTAAATCTCTACACGGCTAGCGTTGTAGCGTTGGACCCCGATACGGGAAAGCTGCGGTGGCATTACCAGGAGGTCCCCGACGACCTATGGGACTACGATTCTTCCTACGAAGTGCTGCTCATGGACCGTGAAATCCGCGGCCGTATGCGTCAGGCGCTAGTCCACATGAATAAGAGCGGCTTAACGGTGGTTCTCGATCGGGCCACCGGTGAGTTTCTTGGTGTGTTTTCAGTGCCGGAAGTGCGCAACTGGATCGCCGGGGTTACGGAAGAGGGCAAGCTAGTGGGCCGCAACGAGCCGCAGATGGGGAAAACCACGACCCTCTGCCCCAGCGCGGCGGGCGCGAAAAGCTGGAATTCCATGGCGTATTCTCCGCGAACGGGTTTCCTCTATGTGCCTGTCAACGAGATGTGCAATGACGTAACGCCGAATAGCTTGGCCGCCGACGAGGGAAAGAATTACATGAATGCCGAATTTCCCTTCAAGTTGCCCCCAGGACGCACAACTTTTAGTCACGTAGACGCCTGGGATCCGGCGACCGGCAAGCGCGCCTGGAGCATGCCGTATAAGTATGTGTTGCTGCATTCGATGCTGGCGACGGCGGGCGACCTCGTGTTTACTGGAAACCCCGAGGGCGACTTTTTCGCATTGGATGCCAAAAACGGAAATAAGTTGTGGAGTTTCCAAACCGGCGCTGGACATCGTGGAGCGGCCGTTACTTACTCGGTGAATGGTCGGCAATACATCGCAACGACGACTGGGTTTCACCTCACGGTGGTCGGGGCATTGGCTCAATCCTTATTTCCGGAACAAAATTGGCGGCTGGGCTCGACAATGGTGGTATTTGCCCTGCCGGAGGGATCGCGATGACTTTTCGTGACTTTGGCTTGGCGGTCTTTTTCTTCGCGGTGTCATGTCCCGCGCAGAATTTGGGGGAAGTGTTGAAGCAGGGCGAAGCGGTATTTTCGAAATCCTGTGCCACCGGATACTGTCACGGAGTCAGGGGAGGACCAAGCGGAGCTCCGCGCTTGGCGGGCCGCGGTTTCGATCAAGCGTATATCGGCAACGTCGTCATGCGCGGGATACCCGACACCGGAATGGCGTCCTTCGCCACGAAACTTTCGCCAGCGGATTTAGTGGCGGTAGTGGCTTACGTAGCGGCGCTGAATGGCGTTACGAATCCCAACATCGCCGTGGGTGAAGCTCCGCCAACGGTTTCTTCGGGACCCGCGCTCACAGGTGAAGCGGCGCGTGGCGGGAAACTGTTCTCGCAAGCGATCAAGGGTTTCGGACGCTGCTCGACGTGTCATGAAGCGGGTGGCTATGGGATCCCCGTGGCCGCCGCAATCACAAAAGTGCCGACAACCATAGCCGAATTCAAAGCTCTGGCCACGCCGAACATCAAGACAGCCGCCATGGCTGGGGAATCCATGCCCGCCCTAGTATTGAGGCAGGGCAAGCAGACTACCGTATTCTATGACCTGACGTCGTCCCCGCCGGTACAGCGAAACGCAGAAACTGGCTCTGTGAAGTTGACGGATGGCAGCCCGTGGCGCCACGCTTCTGCAATCGGAGCATACACGGACCCTGAACTATCCGCCGTTCTCGCCTACCTGCGTGCGGTGATCAAACCCTAAGTGTCGGACTGCGGATGAAGAAAGCCCTACTTCTCGCGACTGCATTCGCGGCGCTGGCCGCGCCCCAAGATCGCGAGGTCGCGCGCTGGCAGCAACAATCCCGCAACGCTACCATCATCAGGGATGACTGGGGCATCGCCCACATCTACGGCAAAACTGACGCCGATACAGTCTTCGGTGCGATGTACGCACAAGCCGAGGATGACTTCAATCGCGTCGAGACCAACTACATCAACTCGATGGGGCGTCTGGCTGAGGCCGAGGGCGAGTCGAAGATCTACCAGGATTTGCGCATGAAGCTTTTCATCAACCCTGATGAAGTGAAAAAGCGCTTCGGCGCCAGCCCGGCGTGGCTCAAGGCGCTCATGAACGCATTTGCCGACGGTTTGAACTTCTACCTCTATAAGCATCCCGAGGTCAAGCCGAGGGTCATCCAGCGATTCGAGCCTTGGATGGCGCTTACCTTCAGCGAGGGCAGCATCGGCGGCGACATCGAGAGTGTGAACCTTAACCAGCTACAAGCGTTCTACGGCAAAAGTTCCCAGGCGATGTTCCGCAACGATGCGCCGAGCGAGCCCACAGGATCCAATGGCATCGCCATCGCCCCTTCGAATACTACGGCGCACCGCGCGCTGTTGTTGATCAATCCGCACACGTCTTTCTTCTTCCGGTCCGAGCTGCAAATGGTGAGCGGTGAAGGGTTGAACGCTTACGGTGCTGCTACGTGGGGTCAGTTCTTCATCTATCAGGGATTCAATGAGCGTGTTGGTTGGATGCACACCACCAGCGGAGTGGATGCGGTCGATGAGTATCTGGAAACCGTCGTAAAGAAGGGTGGCCGCTTTTATTACAAGTTCGGCAGCGATGAGCGTCCGGTCGCATCGTCTCAGATTACGGTCCCGTATCTCACTGGCAAGGGCATGGCAGAGAAACAATTCACTGTCTATCGCACGCACCACGGACCCATCGTCCGCGAGACGAACGGCAAGTGGGTTAGCGTCAGGTTCATGCAGGAGCCTGTTAAAGCGTTGGAGCAGTCTTACTCGCGCACCAAAGCGAAAGACTACAAATCGTTCCGCCAAATCATGGAACTGCATACCAACTCGTCAAACAACACAATTCTGGCCACCGCGGATGGCGACATCGCCTACTTCCATGGGAACTTCATTCCTAGACGCGAGGCCAGTTTCGATTGGACGAAGCCCGTGGACGGTAGCAATCTCGAAACGGAGTGGCGCGGAATTCTTTCCGTCGACGAGACTCCGCACTTGTTGAATCCTGGCAGCGGCTGGCTATACAACGCCAACAATTGGCCGTGGTCCGCGGCTGGGCCGGCTAGTCCGAAAAGACAAGACTATCCGGCCTACGTAGAGAACGGCACCGAATCCGCGAGAGGACTTCACGCGATCCGAGTTCTAGAAATCAAGAAAGACTTTACTCTTGATTCCCTGATCGCCGCGGCCTACGATAGCTATCTTCCGTGGTTTGAGAAGCCCATCGGCTCGTTGGTCAAAGCGTGGGAGCAGGCCTCCGCAGCCGATCCGTTGAAAATGAAACTGGCCGAGCAGATTGCGTTGCTCCGCCGTTGGGATCTGCGTTGGGGCGTGAATTCCGTTCCCACATCGCTGGCGGTGTTCTGGGGCGAGGAACTCCGGCGGCGAGTGGGTTCACAAACCAGCCCAGCGGGCTTGGCTGTTGGCGATCTCGGCAACGTGCCCCCTGATCAGCTCCTACAATCGCTCGCGGTCGCGTCCGACAAACTTGCCGCGGACTTTGGAAATTGGAAGACCCCTTGGGGCGACATTAACCGCTTCCAGCGCCGTAACGGGGACATAGTCCAAGCGTTCAGCGACGCTGCTTCTAGCACTCCCGTTGGCTTTACGTCTGCCCAGTGGGGTTCGCTGGCTTCATTCGGAGCCCGCGCTTACCCGGGGACCAAAAAGTGGTATGGGACCAGCGGAAATAGTTTTGTAGCCGTCGTCGAATTCGGCGATCGCGTGCGCGCCAAAGCCGTGACGGCCGGCGGAGAGAGCGGCCATCCCATGTCTCCGCACTTCAACGATGAGGCGCAACGATACAGTACGGGCGACCTGCGGGATGTTTACTTCTATCGTTCGCAGCTAAAGGGTCATACGGAGCGGGAGTACCATCCCGGAAACTGAATGCGCTTGATAATTTCAATTGCGGGAATTTTCCTGGCGACATTGGGTGCCACTTCTGCAGATAGACAATAATGGATACCGATGACTAGAAAACTCATCGCTCTCATCTTCGTAGTCGGCTGCACTGTAGCCAGGTCTCAGCCAAATCCCGCCGAGGCCGAAATACGGGCCACTCGCCAGGCTTCAAATGAAGCCCTCAAGCGTCGCGACATCAAGGCCTTTGCGCAAAGCATGGACGAGGACCTGGTTATGATCCGTGGTAATGGCGATTTCACACCATCGAAACAGGTCTACATCGAGCGGTTTACCCGCGATTTCGCTGACCCTAAGGCCGTGCGCTATGAACGCATTCCGGACAAAGTCGAAATCTCCGACGCGGCCCCGCTTGCTTCCGAACAAGGCCATTGGATCGGAACGCATGCCGACGGCAGCCGGGCCTACGGGGGAACCTATCTGGCCATGTGGCGCAAGACGCCGGCTGGATGGAAGATCCGGTCGGAGCTTTTCGTGGTGCTGACCTGTTACGACGGCCCCTCCTGTGCCGGCTACCGGAAACCGTAGGAGCACGCGAGGGCGTGGCGTGTGGTAGATTAAACGACGGGCTCGGCTAAGATGAGCGGATCCGCTCGCCGGAGCTTGCGAACCAACGGAAGTTCACCCGAATCTTGGAGGTCTAAATGAAGAAAAGTTTGATGTTCAGTTTCCTGATAGCCGTGCTGCTTTCGGCCGGCTCTGCGTTCGCGCAGCGCAAGGCAACCATCGAGGGCGTGGCAGAGATCCCATTCACCTCAGTGCCGAATTTCCTGAAGCTGCCGGTAGGCGAGTATCTCGGGGAATCCGTCGCGGTGGCAACCAACTCCAAGGGACATGTCTTTGTGTTTCATCGCAGCGCCAACACGCGGTTGTTTGAATTCGATGCGAACGGCGTTTTCCTGAAGGAAATCGGAGCGGGTTTTTACGGCTTCGAGTTCGCGCATTCGGTGCGCGTGGATAAGGACGACAACATCTGGACCGTCGACGAAGGTACCAACATGATCACCAAGTTCAGCCCCGACGGAAAGGTGCTGATGGTGCTGGGGCGCAGGCCGCCTGCAGTGGCAGGGGTGCTGGCGTATCCCGTGGGCCCGAATGTTCCGGATCAGAAATATATCTTCTGCCGCCCGACGGATGTTGGCTGGGATCCGCAGGGCAATATCTTCATTTCGGACGGGTACTGCAACAACCGCGTAGTGAAGTATGACAAGAATGGCCGCTACTTGGCGCAGGCGGGCAGCGAGAAAGCAGGCAAGGCGATGGGGCAGTTCGATCTGCCGCACGGTTTGCAGGTGGACGGACAGGGCAACGTCTGGGTTGCGGACCGCTCCAATAATCGCTGGCAGATCCTGGATAACAACCTGAAGCCCATCCGCGAAGTTACCAACATGGGCGTCGGCTGGACGGCATGCATTTCGGGCGGACCGCACCAATACGCGTTCTTGTCCAACTCGAACCCCAACGGGAACATGCCCGGAACCTGGGAAACCACCGGCGAAATCTACAAGACAGAACTGGATGGCACCGTGATCGGCAAGTTTGGGCACCCCGGAAAATTGGCTCCTGGATTCCAGGTGGTCCACATGCTGGATTGCCGCAATCCTAACGAGCTCATCATCGGCGAGATCGAATCCTGGCGTGTGCAAAAGCTGGTTTTCAAGCCCACGGCGCCGGTAAAGAGCGCGAAGTAGGACCACGCAGTCGGAAACTGGAGAATACCTATGAAAAATTTGATGCAAGCTGTGCTGACTGCAACTTTGATCGCCAGTGTTTCGGCGAACGCCCAGAACGCGCCGGAGATTAAGTTTGATTCCGTTCCCAACGCGCTGCAGCTTCCCGCAGGGATCTATTTGGGCGAAGTTGGCGGTGTGGCCACTGATTCCAAGGGCAACGTTTATGTGTACACGCGCACGGGTCACCCTACGATCACTATCGGTACCGCGCGTCCCTTCGCCCATGGCGGCTCGCGATTGTTCCAGTTCGACGCCACAGGCAAGTACGTCCGCGAGATCGGCAAGGACTCGTATGCCTTCATGTTCGCCAACCAGGTCCGTGTCGATCCAGCGGATAACCTTTGGGTCGTGGATCAGATGAGCAACATGGTCATGAAATTCGACCCGCAGGGTCGCGTCGCAATGTTACTCGGCCGAAAAGCTGAGAACGTTACCGTTCCCGCACGTACTGTAACGAATGACGGAGCGGGCCGGCCGACCGACCTGTTCGACCGCCCGACCGATGTGGCTTGGGATGCCGCCGGGAATATATTCGTAGCCGATGGCCTCGGCAATGCCCGTGTCGCGAAATTCGACAAAAATGGCAGGTTCATCAAGTCCTGGGGCAAGAGGGGAACCGCGAACGGAGAGTTTGCCAATGTCCGCAGCATCGCGGTGGACGCGCAAGGCAATGTGTACGCGGCGGATGCCGGAAACAAGCGCATCCAGGTTTTCGACAATGACGGCAACTTTAAGTCTGCTATCCCCTTTGCGGGAAATGCGCAGGCGATCTGCATGACAAAGGGCGCCAACCCAGCGCTTTACGTCTCAAATTCCAATCCGCCTAATGACATTGACCGCGACGGTGAAATCTTTAAGATGAAGCTGGACGGAACGATGGTAGGCAAATTTGGCAAAGCCGGCAAAACACCGAAAGAATTTGGGACGGTCAATGCCATCGATTGCCGCACTGAAAATACTCTGTACGTGGGCGAGATCGGCAATCTGCGAGTGCAGAAGCTGATGCTGCATCCCTAAATTCACTGCCTCCATCATGGCGGCGTCTAGCCCGACGCCGCCAGAAACTCCTCCGCGCTGTATCCAGAAGTAGCTGCCCGCCGTCCGTGATGTCCTAAGATGGAATGTATCCTTATGACGGCAGGGGGGAGAACCATTGGATGGCTGATTGGGTTGGTTGGCTCGCGACTTTTACCTTTACTTGCTCGTATCTTTGTAAGCAGCCCAACACACTCAGAAGAGTGCAGGCTGTTGCCGCTCTCCTTTGGCTCACGTACGGCATCCTCATTCACCGTACTCCGGTAATCGTTGCCAATATCCTAGTTGCGGGTGCGGCTATTGGTTCGTCATTCAAGGGGTTCCGTAGACCTACTACTTAGAACCATCCCGGGTGTTACGCGATCAAGATACCCGGACCTCAGTACAATTCCTGATTGTTGGCCTACCCCTCCGGCAACATACTGACCTTAAGTAGTCTCTTATGACGTCTAGCCGTATTTGTGCCCTCATAGCTGGCATCGTGTCCGTATCCGTGGCTAACGGCCAAGTTGCAGAGGAATCAGTAGATACGCTCACGAGCAGAGTCCGGGAGATGCGTAGATCGGGAATGCCAACGCAGGAATTCCGGCGCACAATGGAGCGGCGGGCGGCAGCCTTCACTCGCCTGATGCGCACAAATCCGAGGGGGGCCCTCAATTCAGCGATGTCTGAGGACGAAGCCGCCCCCATCCGCCAGTGGGCCCCTGGGCTCGTCGAGAGGACAGGCCGGTGGGACGGACCATTGGAAGTCCGCATTGCCGACGATTTTGCGACCGGAAGGAGCCGGAAACGGTATTTGCTGCAATCCGCTGGCTCGGAACTCGAAGTGTTTCCAGCCACGCCCCCTCCGGAGGGTACTTGCCAGACCACGGCAACCGTGAGCGGCGTGCAAATGGGCGAGGAGATAGCAGCCAATACGATTACTGTACAGGCTGCCCTGACTTCCTGCACCACCACGGGCGTCCAAAACATTGCAGTGATCCTGGTGAATTTCGCCACCACGGCGCTGCCGGCGAACGTCACGCCTTCGTTTGTGCAGAGCGCATTTTTCGGGGCTTCACGATCCATGGACACCTACTGGCGGGAAACGTCTTACAACCGCATGTCTGCCACTGGGCAAGTCTTTGGGCCATATACGATTTCCGCTACTTCCTGCGACAACAGCTCGGCCATCCGGTCGGCGGCGATCGCGGCGGCGGATTCGGCCGTCGACTTCCGCAACTTCTCCCGGGTGTTCATTGTTCATCCGTTCTCGGGAAGTTG
>CAZDGT010000299.1:0-3977 GCA_964504905.1 uncultured Bordetella sp.
CCGCCGCGCCAGCGCCCGCGATTCCCACGATGGAACTGACCGTTCCGGGCACTTACCCGCTAACGGGGGGAGCGTGCCTCCATCTGGAGATTTCCCCTGCATCGTTCGGGTCCTCTCGCTCGGCAAAGGATGCTACGCTAAAAGCAGCCGAGTTGAGCCTGCGGCGACTCCCCCCTGTTTTGGAATTGCGGGGGTGGAAACCAGGGGATCACTACCGTCCACAAGGGCAGATCCGAGATCAGAAGATCAAGGAAATGTTCCAAATGGAGCGCGTGCCCTCCTGGCGAAGGCCGGCTTGGCCGATTGTAAGTAGTGGAAACACGATCTTGTGGGCTAGAACATTTGGAGCCGCCGCGGAGTTTTCCGCAGGACCCGGCTCCGGCCCGGTGCTGCGGGTCTGGGAAGCCGATTCGCCGAACAGTTGAACCTTTTGAGACCGTTTCGTCGTCTGTAGTATAGAAGCAGTTTTTGTTGGACCGCTTTGGGGAGAACGCATGAATGCAAGCGTGAGAAATCTTGTGCTGTGGGTAGTGGTGCTAGGCCTGGTTGGTCTGGTCTTTGCTGTCGTCAAAAACAGCAAGCCAACCGGCGCACACCCGGACTTTTCGGTTCTGGTCAACGACGTAACGGCCGGGAAGGTGGAAAAGATCACGCTTAACAGCGTGACCGGAGACGTCCACGGCAAGTACAAGAATGGAGATGAGTTCACCTCCACTGTTCCGCACACCTACAACGACTTCACCACTTTATTGATCCAGAAGGGCGTCACCATCAACGTTGAAAAGGACGCGGGCGGGAACTGGGTTTCCCTCCTGATGAACGCCATCCCCTTTGTCCTCCTCGTCGGCTTCTGGGTGTTCATGATGCGCCAGATGCAGAGCGGCGGCAACAAGGCCTTGAGCTTTGGCAAGTCGCGCGCGCGCCTGCACTCCTCGCAGCAGAAGAAGGTCACTTTTAAAGATGTCGCTGGAGTCGAAGAAGCTAAAGAAGAACTTCAGGAAATCATTGAGTTCCTGCGCGAACCGCAGAAGTTCCAGAAGCTTGGCGGACGCATCCCGAAGGGTGTGCTGCTAGTCGGCTCTCCCGGTACCGGCAAAACGCTGCTGGCCCGCGCCATCGCCGGTGAAGCCAATGTCCCGTTCTTCTCAATCTCCGGTTCGGACTTCGTTGAAATGTTTGTCGGCGTCGGCGCCAGCCGTGTCCGCGATCTTTTCGAGCAGGGCAAGAAGAACGCCCCCTGCATCATCTTCATAGACGAAATCGACGCCGTCGGCCGCCATCGCGGAGCTGGCTTGGGCGGTGGACATGACGAGCGCGAACAGACCCTCAACCAATTGCTGGTGGAGATGGATGGTTTTGAATCCAACGAAGGCGTGATCCTGGTGGCAGCCACCAACCGCCCCGACGTTCTCGATCCCGCATTGCTGCGCCCCGGCCGTTTTGATCGCCGCGTGGTTGTAGGTCGCCCCGACTTGAAGGGCCGTGAGCAGATTCTCAAAGTTCACACCAAAAAGGTTCCGCTCGGCGACGACGTGAACCTGATGACCATCGCGCGCGGAACCCCCGGCTTTGTCGGTGCGGATCTGGCGAACCTGGTGAATGAGGCAGCGCTGGTTGCGGCCCGCCAGAATCGCAAGGTCGTCATGCAGTTCGATTTCGAACTCGCCAAGGACAAAGTGATCATGGGCGTCGAACGCCGCAGCCTGATCCTCAGTGACGAAGAAAAGAAGAACACTGCCTACCACGAAGCCGGACACGCGCTGGTGGCGGCACTCACGCCCAACGCCGATCCGCTGCACAAAGTGACCATCATTCCGCGTGGCATGGCGCTGGGCTTGACCATGCAGTTGCCGCTCGACGACAAGCACAGCTACGACAAGGATTATCTCGAAGCGCAGATGGCCATCCTGATGGGCGGCCGTATCGCCGAAGAAATCTTCATGCATCACGTGACCACTGGCGCTGGTAACGACATCGAGCGCGCCACGGATATGGCTCGCAAGATGGTGTGCGAGTGGGGTATGAGCGAGCTCGGCCCGCTGAGCTTCGGCAAGCGCGAAGAGCAGATCTTCCTGGGCCGCGAGATCGCCCAGCACCGTGACTATAGTGAAGCCACCGCCATCCGCATCGACGAGCAAGTGAAGAAGTTGGTGCAGGAAGGCTACGACCGCGCCCGCAAGATCATCGAAGAGAAGTCCGAAGCTCTCGATCGCATTGCCCGCGCACTGCTCGAACGTGAAGTGCTGGATGGCAGCGAAGTGCGCCAGTTGATCGACGGCGAAACCCTCGACGCCATGCCCAGCCCGCCGCCGCCCTCTTCGAGCGGCGATGGCACGCAGCAGGTGATCAAGCCGGAGCCGCCGCGGCGTGTTCCCGGCATGCTTGAAGGCGGACCGCAGCCCGCCTAACGTGATCCCGGCTTTCCCGGTTTATCTGTTCGACGTTGACGGCACCCTGGTTGACTCGCAAGTCGATATTTGCGGAGCCGTCCAAACCGTCCTGGCCTCTCACGGCCGCACCGGCGTCCCGCACGAAGTCCTGCGCCGCTACATCGGACGTCATCTGATCGAAGAGTTCACGGAACTCGGTTTTCCGCTGGCGGAAGCTGAACAGATGATGATCGAGTACCGCGCCATCTATTCCGCCCGCAAACATGCAGGAACAGGCGTTTATCCCGGAGTCGCCGCTGCTTTGGCGCGACTAGGTGGCCGAAAGTCTACCGCCACGACGAAAGGCACGCCCACCACGCGCCTTGTGCTCGAACAGTTCGCGCTGCTCCAGCACTTCGATCACGTGCAGGGGACCGACGGATTTCCCGCCAAGCCAGAACCCGACGTGTTGTTGAAGTCTCTCGAACTCTTCGGCGTCCGCCCCGGCGATTGCCTGTTCATTGGCGACTCCGCCGCCGACATGGAAGCCGGCCGCCGCGCCGGCATCCCCACCTGCGCCGTCACCTGGGGCTATGGCGAGCCCGACCAGCTCGCGCGCTGGCAACCCACCTTCTGGATCGACGCCCCGCACCAGCTCTTGCCGGACTATTGACGGAGATCGGATCGATGAACTAGGCGACACCTATGTCCTGAGCCAGCCCAGTAGGCTGGACGTTCTCAATCAAGTGTGAACCGGAAACATAAACCTAGGCAAAAATCGCTGAAGTCTTGGGTCACACTTTGTACATTCGTTTTTTTGGGGAGCGCGATCAGTTTTTCAAAAAGAGCTTCGCCAGCGGGTAAATAGGGCCGAGCTTTCTCTGAGCCTAATTCAACAATACCTCCGCGAGTCGCCGCGACATACCAATGGTCGGAGTTCCATCGAAGCAATAAATCGTTCACAAAGGATTTTCCTTTGAGGCTGCTTAAAGACCCGACTAATTCGTTTGTGCGGTTCATGAGTTCGATGGGAGCCTGAGAATATTCGATTGTTACATCCGGCCGATACTGAGGGAACCGACTAGTTGTCTTTAGGATCATCAGTTCCCCGTTTCTAAAAACGCTAATATTGGTTTCGCGGACCAGCCTCCCGCGCTTCTCGACGTGAATGATGCTAACTTCCGCGCGTATGCCGTCGACAATCAAATGGGGGGCATTGCTGAGCGTATCAAAAATCAAATAGACTCCCGAGGCAATGATTCCGGTTGCGACGGCAATCAACACAAAGATGGTCGTGCGCCGTGAGGAGGAAGGTGGGGTCATTTATGCCATCCTGTTAAGTCAAGGGGGATTGCTACTGACATCACATTTAGAAGACAGTCAGTTTTCAGAGTAGCGCCTGCGTGATGGCACTCCTTCGAGCACGATACGATTGCGGGGATTAAAATTATCTAGTCCTGTCGGCAGAGCTTGTGGTAGTCATAAACCCAGCCGAAGCCGATATCCGAGCCTCCCAGGGGGCCAAACCAATGTACGGGCAAGATCGCCCCATCCCGAAGTCGGTAGATAGAAAGACGAGACGTTGAGTCAGCAGGCACCTTAAAGAAT
>CAZDGT010000300.1:0-18272 GCA_964504905.1 uncultured Bordetella sp.
TTCTGGCCGTGCTCGTCGGTTCCTGTGGCGAGGATTACGTCGTAGCCCTGCATCTTCTTCCACCGCTTGATGGTGTCGGCAGCAATGGTTGTATACGCGTGCCCGATGTGCGGCGCGGCGTTGACGTAATAGATCGGGGTCGTGAAGTAATATTTCATTTCCTGACTTTCAAGTAGGCTTCCTGTGCCGCGGCGATGACCTTCGGCAGCGGCGTTCCCGTTTGCATTGCAAGCCCCCGGCAGTCCTCGTATTCGGGGGTAGCGGAGCCATGGCCGGAAACCTTCATGCGAACCTTGCCGAACGGAGTCTCAACCTCAACAATCCGCCGCTCTTCCACACGACGCTCGGCCGGATAGATGCGCAGGCCCAAGGTTGAAGTTTCAGCGAAGATAATGTCTGCAAGTTGTTCTTGATTCTCTGGTTTGGCGATCACGCGCAGTAGCGCTCCCGGACGATTCTTTTTCATCTGCAGCGGCGAAAAGGACGCGTCCAGGGCCCCCGCTTCCAGCAGTCGTTCCAGCGCGTAGCCCAACACTTGTGGGCTTGAATCGTCAATGTTCGCCTCAATCACGCTGACGAGCGTCGCTTCGGTCGCGGTGGTACGTTCGCCCACCAGGACCCGCAAGACGTTCGGCTGATCTTTGAAGTCGCGATCACCCGCTCCATACCCGATGTTGGCAATGCTCATGGCGGGCAGCGCCCCAAAATGCGAAGAGAGCGTGGTCGCCAGTGCTGCACCCGTAGGAGTGGTCAGTTCGACAGCAGGCCCGCGCGCGTAAATCGGCTTGCCTTCGAGCAGCGCGGCCGTCGCGGGCGCCGGTACTGGAAGCAGGCCGTGTTCGGTATTTACGGTTCCGCTGCCGACATTGATCGCCGAGGTATGGATCTCTCCGATATCGAGAAGATCCAGCGCCACGCAAGCGCCGACTATATCCGCGATGGAATCTACCGCGCCTACCTCGTGAAAGTGAACTTTTTCCACCGGCACGCCGTGCACGCGCGCCTCCGCGTCACCCAGCCGCCGGAACACATCCGACGAATTGTGTTTGGCGCGATCAGACAACGGAGCCTTGTCGATCATTGCCAGAATTTGTTTCAAGTGGCGATGGCCGTGACCTTCCCCTTGGCTAACGACAGGCATGATCACGCGAAATTTCGACGCGGTGACGCCGCCGCGGCGGGTCTTCTCCACTTCAAACTGCGCCCCGGTATCGAGACTTTTCAGCGCGTCGATCAGCGCGTCGGCCGGCGCTCCCGCATCCAGCAGCGCGCCCACCGTCATGTCTCCGCTAATGCCGGAAAACGCGTCAAGATAAGCGATTCTCACTATTTGATTATAGGATGTGAGGGTAAGTTAACCCCTTACAGGGTCTCGTTCAAGATCTTTTCGGCCTGCTCCTTGCGGAAGGCTTCAAGCTTGTCGTGCAGGTCCGGTCTTTGCAGGGCCAGAATTGCGATCGCCATCAGGGCGGCGTTGATTGCTCCCGCTTTGCCGATCGCCAACGTGCCCACCGGAATTCCGGCCGGCATCTGCACCGTGGAAAGCAGCGAATCCATGCCGCGGAGCATTTGGCTTTCCATCGGCACGCCCAGCACGGGCAGAATCGTGTGAGCCGCGAGCACGCCTGCCAGATGTGCGGCTCCGCCCGCCGCGGCGATGATCACTTGAACCCCGCGCCCGCTCGCGCCTGAAGCAAATTCCGTCGCCGCCTGCGGAGTGCGGTGCGCCGAAAGCACTCGGCTTTCGTGGGCAACTCCGAAGCGGGCCAGCGTGTCGCTGGCATTCTTCATCGTCTCCCAATCGGACTTGCTGCCCATAATGACAGCGACCAGAGGTGATGCACTAGAAGAACTCATAATATTTAACCCAGCCTCGCTTTCAATTCGCTGTCCACCGCGTCCATGAACGCTTCGGTCGTCAGATATGGATGATCGGGGCGGATGAGTATGGCCAGATCTTTGGTCATTTTCCCCGATTCCACAACATCCACACATACCTTTTCCAGAGTCTGCGCGAACTTCACTACGTCTGGCGTGCCGTCCATGTTGCCGCGATATTGCAGACCGCGCGTCCAGGCGTAAATCGATGCGATTGGATTCGTAGAAGTTGGCTTGCCTTGCTGATGCAGACGGTAGTGACGGGTGACCGTCCCGTGAGCAGCCTCGGATTCAATTGTCTTGCCGTCGGGCGACATCAACACGGAGGTCATGAGGCCAAGCGAACCGTAGCCCTGCGCCACTGTATCGGACTGCACATCGCCATCGTAGTTCTTGCACGCCCACAAATAGCCGCCGCTCCATTTGAGACACGCCGCAACCAGATCGTCGATCAAGCGATGCTCGTAGGTGAGCCCCGCCGCGTCGAAGCGAGCTTTGAATTCCTTGTCGAAGATCTCCTGGAAAATATTCTTGAAACGTCCGTCGTATACCTTGAGGATGGTGTTCTTGGTAGAAAGATACACCGGATAGTGTCTGTCCAGCGCATACATGAAGCACGCGCGCGCGAAGCCTGAAATGGAGGCATCCAGGTTGAACATGCCCAGCACCACACCGGCGCTCGGCGCCTTGATAATGTCGTGCTCAATAGCAGGTCCGCCATCTGCGGGGGTAAAGCTGAGCTTCAGCGTGCCCGCGCCCGGGAATTGAAAATCGGTCGCGCGATACTGATCGCCGAAGCCGTGACGAGCCACCACCACGGGCTTATCCCAATGCGGAACGATGCGCGGAACGTTGCGGCAGATAATTGGCTCACGAAAAATCGTGCCGTCCAGGATATTCCGGATGGTCCCGTTCGGGCTCTTCCACATCTTCTTGAGGCCGAATTCCTTGACGCGCCCCTCGTCCGGCGTGATCGTGGCGCATTTAACGGCAACGCCATATTGCTTCGTAGCATTGGCCGAGTCGATGGTGATCTGGTCGTCGGTCTCATCGCGCTTCTCAACCGATAGGTCGAAGTATTTAAGGTCGATATCGAGATAGGGAAGAATGAGGCGCTCGCGGATCCATTGCCAGATGATCCGCGTCATCTCGTCGCCGTCCATCTCCACGACGGGGTTCTTGACCTTGATTTTGGCCATCGATGGTGAGAGCTCCTAGGTTTGTGGAATAAACCTAGCATTATCGCCGATGGCCCGGCGAGAGCGCTACTCGCACGCCCCCGAAACTTACTGCAGCATCTGCATTCTCCGAGTTGATCTAAGTACGCGGCCTCTGTTGGGTACTAGATCTTTCTCCTGAGCAGGCTCAAAAATGAACTGTAAGGTGCGATTCCGCGCGCTCTTTGGTAGCAGGCGCGTTATAAAGGGTTAGGTGCATTTCCGCGCCGCCTCGGAGTATGAATGAAAAAACGTTTGCGGCGAAAGATTCCCGACACCCAGCTCCACCAGTTGGTCAGCCGCCTGCTGCAAAGCAATCAACCGGAAACCGATACTCCTGTGATTATTTCGCCGCGCGAAGGAGAATACTTCTCCTCGGTCGGCCGGCTGTTGCAGCGCAATCACGCACGCGTGTCGGCCCTGGTGGATCAAGAGCTCGCGCGCGAGTGCGCCGTTACCGTATTTTTGCCGGAGAACGCGTATGTAGCGGAAGTGGTGAACTGTCAAGCCGCAGGAAAGCAATTCGCCGTGGAGCTTGTGCTGATCCAATATCAAGAGGTTTGAGCCGCCGCCGTGTAAAATAGAAACAGGCGCGGGAGTAACTCAATGGTAGAGTCACAGCCTTCCAAGCTGTTGGTTGCGAGTTCGATTCTCGTCTCCCGCTCCAAGGATTTCATTTTCCAGCTTTGACCCGCGCCATGCGCCTACTGCCGATTATTCTGTTTGCCGGAACGATTTTCGGGCAGTCCTCTCCGCCGCCTTCGCGAGAAGTGGTCACTATAGAAAAACTGAACGTTCGCGGAACCCGTTTCCCGGCGCGTTCCATCCAGATCCTGACGGATCTCAGGCCAGGTCTGCAAATCGACGAAGCGGCAGTCCGTAAAGCCATCGCGCGAATGCTCGAATCCGGCTTGATCCGCAGCGTGGACTACAACTACGAATCGCTCGAGGATTCTCACCGCGTGGTTCTCGACCTCGACATTGTCGACGAAACCCCGTTGTTGCCCGCCTCGATTCAAATCCCCGGGTTGGAGGCGGAGCCCGTTTGGCAATATCTGGAATCGGTGGATCCCCTGTTCACGCGAGAGTTGCCGCGCACGCAAAATGCTCTACGCTTTTATATGCGCGCGATCTCGGACTATCTGCACACCAACAAGCGCCAGGATTTGCTGGTTCCTATCGTAACCGGTGACGCCGTGGGCCACGCTACTGGCATTGTCTTTGCCACCGCCAAGCGCCGCACAACGCCGCAGCCCGGGTCGCGCCAGAACTAGGAGCGCATCAGTGCCAGCTTGTCACTGTTTAGCAAACTTCTGGACGACACCGCTAAGCTGTCCGAGATAAACATCTCCCGAGGCGTGCAGCGCGATTCCGCCGTGCGCTCCGGCTCCTTCCGGCAGCCTCCCGATGACGGTTCCATCCAGCTCTCTTAGAACGCTCCCGGTCCAGATCTTCTGGTCTTTCGTGATCGCCAGGGCGGAGTATCCTCCTGTGCCGGCCCACTCGGATAGGAATTTTCCGTTCGCGTCAAAAACCTCGACGCGCTGATTGTCGCGGTCGCTGACGTAAACCCGTCCTTGTGCATCCACCACGACGCTATGGGGCAGCCCGAATTCGCCGGGACCCGTGCCTCTCTTTCCGAACTGCAATATGTACTTGCCATCGTGCGTGAATTTCACCACGCGCGCGCTGCCGTACCCGTCACTGACGTAGAAATCGCCATTGGGCGCGAAGCCCACGTCGGTGGGCAAGTTGAAGTGGGTGGAATCGGTACCGGCGGTTCCCTTGGTGCCGAGCTGCATGAGCACCTTCCCTTGCAGATTCGTTTTGTAGATAACATTGCCGGGGGCGTCCACGAGCCAAAGATTCTGCTCCGGATCCACGCGCACTGTGTGAGCGCCGCAGGAGTCGCATCCGGCTGGTCCATAGACTGCCGAGTAGCGTGACCAATTCCCGCGATCCTTCACGGGGATCGCGCCTACTTTACCTTCACTAAATGCAATGTTGTCCCAGGAGCGCACGAACTTCCCGCTAGGTTCGAATTCCAGGAGCGGATGCGCTCCACGATGCAGCACCAGGATGTTGCCATTCGGGTGCGCCGCGACTCCCGACACCTGAATGAAATTCCATGGGCCGGCATCAAATCCAGCGGCACTCTTGACTTCCTGCGGCCAGGGCACCAGTTTGTAGTTCAAGACTTTTGAATTTAAGCCGGAATTTGGAGAGCCGCTGCCGCTTTGGCCAAATCCGATCACTGCCAGGCCGAACGCCAGCAGGAACAAACAGCCAACCATCGCTTTTCTAACTTTGCTGGAAATTGCCATCTTCCCCTCCGCTACGCCATCTTGCAAACTTTCCATCTTTGCAACATTAGTCCTGTCCGTGGCGATGCGCAACCCCCTAGGTGGAACCTAGGCCACGTCGGGATCAGGAGTTTTTCCGCACGACCCAAGTGGTCATGCAACGCTGATTCTGAACAACTGTCGTCTTCAATAGGTCCGCCAATTGGCCGCCGAGATCTTCTGTGAGTTTAATGAGAAGCGCTTCGTCAACCAGGTAACGCTCTGAGCCATCTGGCAGCAAGAAACGCCGTCCTTCAACAAGCTTTATCTGGTGCTCCATTCCAATCGATGAGGCAAGGCGGCAAAACAGAAGGCCGCCTGGTTTCAGAACTCGCCAGGTGCCACGCAGCATCGCGTCAAAGTGATCCTCATTGCGCGCGAAGTGGAGGACGGCACTGCTCAGCACCACGTCCGCATAAGCACTTGGGAACGACATTTCCTCGATCGCCTCCAGCCGGAAGTTGCTTGCCGGGAGTTCCGGCGCCAATTGCGAAGCGAGGCGGCGCACTGCGGCGATGGCCTGCGGGTCTGCGTCAGCGCCACAAACGTCATATCCCTCTCTGAGCAGATAGACCAGATTGCGGCCGAATCCGCACCCCGCATCGAGCACTCGCATGCCGGGCGAGATTCGTCCTCGAAGGATTTGGTCGAAGAGGTAGATATCGATCTGGCCGAATTGTTCTTGCAGGTTGGGCATGAAGCTTCCCGGCTACAAGATCATTGTGGCAGGTGCGTCTAGAAACCGACGTGGCAGGTAGATCCTAGGGCCGTAGAAATTACTCGCTGGACATCGACTACGTCGCAGCGTCCGTTGGCGTCGATATCCTGGAATGTGCACGCGCTGGTTCCGAGCGCCGCGTTGATTTGCAGTTGCGCGTCGACGACATTGGTGGCGCCATCCCCGTTCACATCGCAAGAACGGGCTTGACCGGAATTCTGGTTCACCATGAAGACGGAATCATCCACGGCTTCAAAGTCGGATCCCACCACATTGCGAAGAGTGGCGAGGTTGCTATTGTTCCAACGCGGGTCCGGGGCGCCGGAAATGTACCAGGCCGACCCGTTATCGGCAACAATCATGCCGTACTTCTGCATGGCCCGCAAGATCACCTGAACGTCGGGCGAGTAAGTGGTGACGTTAAAGCTGGCGCGCAAACGGAAGCGCTGGCCCATGGCTGGATACTTCGGATCAGTTAAGTTGGAGGCATAATGCCGAGCGGGCCAAACGTACGCGCGCAGGGTTTGCGGAATCGTCAGCCGGATTGCGTGGCGGATTTCCCCGGCGGCGATCTCATCATAGCGGACCAATCCTGGGAAGATCGGCAAGCCCGCGGCGTCGGCGGAGGTCCAGGTTGCGGGGCGCAGCGTGGGCGACTTTAGATTGTAAATGGCTCCCGAACCGGCCGCCCAACTCGCGGCCTGAGGATAAGCGCTATACAGCTCGTACAAAATGCAGTTGTCCGTATCGATTGCGATGGCGTGGCGATCGCCGGAGCTCGAACTGCCTCCCTCGATAGGGGCAGTAAGCGGCACGGCGTAAGGACCGGGGTCGCTTTCGTCGGAGTATTGGAACGTTACCGGATATTTCGCCTGTGTACCGGAGACTGTGACAAACGGGATACCGATAGGTGCTCCTTGGTATAGCCCCGACCCGAAATCGGCGTGCAAGGTCACGCCAGCTCCAACGGTGTTGACTAGTGTCGCTGAGTTGCCTGCCACCGGGAGTTGGTCGATGCGCGTGTTCCAGATGTTGTTGGCAGCAAAGACGCTGCATGACCCAATAGTCGGCTGTGCGACGGCGAAGCCGGTCGCCGCAAGCAAGCAGGAAACGACAAGAAAGAAGCGAGCGGCGGGCATCTCATGTCAGTGTGCGGTCAAAATCACCTCCAGATCAATCAGCACTTTACCTGAATCGAGAGGTCGGGTCTGATCGAGTTTCCCTGGTCGCCCGCGTGGTATGCCAGCCGATAAATGTCAGCTACGGGGTCGAAGCGGTCGTACTGGAATGCCCGCTTAACGTCGCCCAGACGGAGCAAGTCAACTATCTGCTCAGCGCAGACCGGCTTGCCGGCCAGGAACCCCTGCGCCCGGTCGCAGCGGTGAGCCGCCAAGAACGCAAGCCGACACGAAGCAGCGATCCATTTTCAGCATATGGAGGCTAAACTGACGCAAATAGTTTAAGGATGAGTAGCCTGTGCCAAAGTCGTCAACAGCGATCCGCACGCCGCTGCCGCTTAGACGTTCCAGAGTTGCCGAAGCGTGAACGATATTGTCCATAAGCGCGCTTTCGGTCAACTCCAGTTCCAGCCAATTGGATTGAAGATTTGTCTCCTGCAGGATGCGAAGAACGGTCTGCGGGAACTCCTTTTGCCTCAGCTGCCGGGTAGAAAGGTTTACTGCCATTCTCACCGGGGGGACGCCCGCCTTTTGCCAGGAACTATTTTGCGCACACGCCGTCCGCAGCGCCCACTCGCCAATCTCCGATATCAGACCCGTTTCTTCGGCCAGCGGAATGAAATCGGCCCAGGGAAATCAATTCACCTTCGGATCTCTGCCAGCGGATCAAAGCTTCCACGCCGATAATCTTGCCGGAGCCTATTGAGAAGGTGGGCTGATAGTGAAGCACAAACTGTTGGCGCGCCAATGCCTGGCGCACGACATGCCGAGGTAGACGGCAGCAAGAGCCGGCAGAATCTTCCTAAGGCGTGCTGTTACCCAGTTATCGATCGCCAGCCGAACTTCAGACTGCGGGATGGTAATCGCGGGCAGGAGCCGATCGGGCGACGCAAATTCCATGAGTCAGTGGAACATGCACCGGCGCCGGGGGGCGATAGCCAGCCTGTCTCATTTGCGGTATGTCCAAAGTACTCTTGATGTTAAGGTTAATCGCTTACCTTGATATAGAGTTAGGGCTTGTTTCAGCCAGGGCTCTTCGTGCATCCTGCTGACAAGATCAGCTACACGGAGTAATCTGTTAAGAGATGCGTAACAGACTAACGATATTGGGAGTCCTCGCCGGATCTTTCATTCAGATTTCGTCGGCGCAAGAACCAAAGACTGCCGGCAGCACGGTGTGGGATGGCGTCTACACCGCCGCCCAGGCGCAGCGCGGAAATTCGGCTTATTTGGAAAAGTGCAGCGGGTGCCATAAAGAAGATCTCTCTGGCTACCAAAGTGTGCTCAAAGGAGCAAGCTTTATGCAGCACTGGCGCGAAGACAGCCTGGACGGTTTCTACACGACGGTGAAGACTTCGATGCCGAGAGGAGCTCCAGGCACTCTCAGCGACGCAATGTACGTCGACATCGTGGCCTACGTGTTGCAAGCCAACGAATTTCCCGCGGGCACGCACGAACTAACCGTGGATGCGCTCACCAGCATCAAGGTAGAGGCCAAAACGGGCAAAGGTGAGGTTCCCCCCGGCGCTTTGGCCGATGTCATAGGATGCCTGGAGCAGGGTTCAGGCGACTCCTGGTTATTAACTCGCGCTAGTGAGCCGGTGCGGACCAGGAATCCTGGCGATTCGACCCCGGAACAGCTAAAAGCCTCTGCGGCCTCGCCGCTCGGCACGCGCAAGTTTGGATTGATGGATGCACCCGCATACCATCCCGACTCCCTGAAAGGCTACAAGGTCGAAGCCAAGGGATTCACAATCAAGAACCCCAGCGAAGACCGCCTCAACCTAACCGCGCTGCAGTCGACCGGCTTGAAATGCGGCGAGTGACTCGCAGAACAACGCCCTGGATGTTCTGGTGCGCGGCACTGATTGCCGCACCTTCGATGGCGGCGAGTTGTGAGAGTCTTGGAAGCATAAAGCTCGCGGACACGACCATTACTCAAGCGCAAATCGTGGCGGCGGGTGCCTTTACCCCTCCGGGCCCAGCTCCAAGCGCAGACGCGCTGGCATCTCTCAAGTCACTGCCGCAGTTCTGCCGCGTGCAGGGTGTCATCGCGTCCACGTCCGATTCCCACATCGAGTTTGAGGTCTGGCTGCCGGTCGCGGGCTGGAACGGGAACATCTTGGGTGTTGGTAATGGCGGATTCGCCGGCGCCCTCAACTACGTCGTGTCGTCGGCCAACAATGTTCCCGGAATGGCTCAGGCCTTGCAAAGCGGCTTCGCGACTTCTTCCACCGACACCGGTCATAAAGCAAACGGCATTGACGCAAAGTGGGCGCTGGGGCATCCGGAGAAACTCATCGACTACGGCTACCGCGCGATTCACGAGACGGCGGTCAAGACCAAGGCAATCGTCCACGCCTTCTACGGACAAGATCCGAAGCATTCCTACTTCAGCAGCTGCTCGAATGGCGGACGCCAGGCATTGATGGAGGCGCAGCGGTTTCCTGCGGATTATGACGGAATTATCGCGGGCGCTCCAGCGGTCCCCATGACTCGCGTCTTTTTGGCCTTTACTATGGACATGCAGCAGACTGAGGCGAATCCAGCCGGATACATCAGCGAGGCGAAGTTGCCCGCACTAGACGCTGCTGTTGTGGCGGCCTGCGACACGCTTGACGGTTTGAAAGACGGAGTGATCGACGATCCTAGAAAATGCCACTTCGATCCTGGAGCCCTGCTGTGCAAGGGCGAGGATTCAGACACGTGCCTCACGCAACCGCAAGTCGATGCGGTCAAGAACATCTATCAGGGAGCCCGTACGTCCAAAGGAGAGCAACTCTATCCGGGATTCCTGCCCGGCGGCGAAGCTGGCACCGGCGGCTGGAGGGCGTGGTTCACGGGCCCCGGTCCTGGCAAGAGTGCGCAGTACCAATTCGCCACGCAGGGCGGCGCGTATATTCTTTTTCAAAATCCCGATTGGGATTACCGCACGCTAAACCTCGATCGCGATAGCAAGATCGCGGACGACACTGCGGGATTACGAATCAATGCAAACGACCCCAATTTGAAAGCCTTCCAAAGCCGCGGCGGCAAGCTCATCCTGTTTCATGGCTGGAGTGACGCGGCCTTGGCGCCCACCGGCACAATCGATTACTACCAGCGCCTCGCGTCAACCATGGGCCACAAGGAAGCTGAGTCCTTCTCGCGCCTGTACATGGTTCCCGGCATGCAACACTGCGCGGCAGGGCCTGGCCCCAACAGCTTTCGCGAGCAAATCCTCAGCGCATTGGACGGATGGGTAGCGAACGGGACCGCGCCGGACAAGATCATCGCCACCAGGTACAAGACGGACGGCGACGTCGCGAGCGGCGTCGCTCGTACGCGCCCTCTATGCCCTTATCCGCAGGTGGCGCAGTACAAGGGGTCCGGCAGCATCGACGAAGCGGCAAACTTCGCGTGTGCGGCGCCAAAGCCCTGACGGCCGGCTGTCAGGCTCCCAGCATTTTTCGCAAGAACATCAACTGACCCAGGTGATAGGAGTTGTGGTCCGCCACCAGCAACGCTTCGCGAAGCAGTGTCTGGCCGGTCCCGTGGGGGATGACCGCGAGGAGATCGTGTTTCGTTTCGGCAACCAACTTTTGCATTTCGTCTAGATCTTCTTGAAACCTCTGAATGCTGTTGGCCCAAGCCTCCTCGCTTGGAGGTGCCTCGGCAGCAGGCCAATAGTCATCCGGAAATGTTCTTTCTTTGTATTGGGGATTACGGCTGAAGTCGAGAATGTCTTCTTGCGCCAGCCGAATGTGCTCCAGCAATTGCCACGCGGTGTGAGGCGCGCCGGGCGGCTTTATGCCGCGCATCGCCGCCGGAAAATCGGATACGGCTTCGGCGAGGTTCACGTGCGCGCCCTTCATTCGGAGCAAATCAGCCAGGTGCTTACGCAGAGAGAGGGTCGGTTGCTTTGCCATAGCTAGGCTGGAAATCCGCGCGGATCCAACTGCTTTGGCGCTGCATCTGAGGTCCGCACGTACCAATTCATGAGCTGAACAAAAAGCGCACTCTGGACCTTGCGATAGGAAGCTTGTCCGTAGACATTGTGAAGCTCCCGTGGGTCCTTTACCAGATCGTAAAATTCGCTTTGATCGTCGGGCCGATAAATCAGCTTGTGGTGCTGCGTGCGAATCATGGACGAACGCGTGATGGTGTTGGGCTCCTGGTTCTGGAGCGCGACTTTCGGGTAGTAGGGATTGGCTGGAGTGTTGAATTGATCCAGTGGCTCAAAGCATTGCGGCTCGTTGGCGTTGTAGCCACCTTCGCAGAAAGCCGCCCGCTCGGCATCGCCGGGCTCACCCTTCAACTGAGGCACCAGGGATCGCGCAAAGTGCGTGTGACGCGCCTCGATACCCGCCAAGTCGAGGCACGTGGCCATTACGTCGAATAGTTCGACGATTTCATTCACCACGTGGCCCTTCGCGTGGCCCGGCACACGGGCGATCAGTGGAATCCGGGTAAGGGGATCGTGCATGGCGTTGGGCCACTTTTCTACCAGGCCGTAATCGCCGGCGTAGTCGCCGTGATCAGCAAAATAGAATAGCGCCGTATCGTTCGTGCGCTGGTTCTTTTCGATGGCTTCCATCAATTCGCCCAGCACCCAGTCGGCATAGCTGACCATTCCCAGGTAAACGGCTTGCACCTGGCGAAAATCCTTGTCGCCCAGTTGGTCCAGCCGCATCCTTTTGCGCAGCGCCTGGTGGAAACGCGGGAGCCCGGGAGTATTCGCAGGACGTAGCGGCGCCAGGGCGGACGGGGAATATTTATCGTGATATTCGCCCGGCGCGGAGTAGGGCGGGTGGGGATAGATCAACGGCAGAAAAATGCAGAACGGCTTGTCACTGTTCCGCTGCATGATCTCGGACGCAGATTGAACGCCAGCGTAGTCACTGGTATGGCGCGGGTCCGCCCCTTTCTCAAATAAGAAGGCGTAATAGCGTGGATCGTTAAGCGGATACAGATTCCGCGTGAACATCGTGGGGCCTTTGCCGGCTTCGGCGTGCGTGACGCTCAAAGCGAAGGACTCAGGCGCTAGAAGATCGTTCTTGCCGAACCAGTAGACGTCGTAGCCCGCCTCTTTCAAATAGCGAAAGAGATTGGGCTCATCGGGATGCAGACCATAGTAGAGGCTACGATGCCCCCGCACGTGCACGGGCCAACCAGTGAGGAAGCTGCAGCGTGACGGCTCGCACACGGTGTTCTGAACGTGGCACTGCGCGAACCGCGTCCCCTCCGAGGCCAGCCGGTCCATGTTAGGAGTCTTTACCAGCGGATGCCCGTAGCAGGCAATGCTCTCGGCGCGCAGTTCGTCCGCCATGCAGAGAATCAGGTTCGGCGGCTTGGGCCGAGGCGGCGGGGTCTGTCCCTGCGCTGCGGCCAATGCCGTAGCGCCCAGGAATCCTCGCCGCGTAAGTTCCGATAGCATTCGGATACGGCTATTTCCCCGCTTTTAGTAATGCTTCGAGCGCCGCCACGCCAGCTTGCGCAACCTGCCCATCCTGTTGCGACGATCCGCCGCTGACTCCTATCGCGCCGATCACCTTGCCGTCGGCCATGAGCGGAATGCCACCTTCGACGGGTGTCGCGCCCGGAAGTCCCAGCAGCGAGTTCCGCCCGCCGTTGATCAGGTCTTCGAACACCTTGGTGGGACGCTTGAATTTCAGAGCAGTCTGGGCTTTCGCGATAGCAACATCCAGGCTGCCAATCTGGGCGTCGTCCATGCGCTCTACCGACATGAGCGTGCCGCCATCGTCGATCACGATAATGAACATGGCCCAGTTGTTCTTTGCTGCCTCCTTCTCGGCTGCAGCGACAATCACTTTGGTGACCGCCAGGTTCAGCGACTTCTTCGAACTCAGTTGCTGCGCTCCCAGTGTCGCGGCCACGATCAGCAGGGAAGAAACGAGTAAATTGATTTTTCGCATATCAGTCGGCAGGCTAACACACTTTGCAGGGGTTGAGCCACTGAGCGTCAGGCAAGCGCGACTTCACTTTGCGATGGGCAACCACACAGCGCTGGCCTGAGCGCCCGACCGGAACACGCTCTGCGTGGCCTTCGCGTAGTCAGAAGGCTTAGCGAAAAAAATATTTGGCACATATGTCTGCGGGTTACGGTCATACAACGGGAACCAGCTGGATTGGATCTGCACCATGATTCGATGCCCTGGCAGGAACACGTGGTTCGTGGTCGGCATGACGAAGCGATAGCGCTGCGGTTTGCCGGCGGGGATGGCTGAAGGATGCTCAAAGCTCTCGCGATATCTGCCCCGGAAAATGTCCATGGAAACTCCAAGCTGATACCCGCCCAACTCTGGCTGGCTCGGAACTTCGTCGGGAAATACGTCGATCAGTTTTACCACCCAATCCGAATCCGTGCCGCTGGTGGCTGCGAAGAGATCGGCTACCGGGGCGCCGCTAACCCGTACCGGCGACGTAAGAGCCGGCGTCGCGTAGGTTAAGACGTCGGTCCGGTCGGCCACATGCCGCTGGTCCGTCACTAACCATGTCTTCCAGCGGTCGGAATCACCGAAATGAACCGGGCGCGGCAGATAAGGAACCGGCTTCGCGGGATCCGAGACGTAGGAATCCGCTGCGGCGCCAGGGCCGGCTGGTTTGTCAAATCCCAAGCCGAAATCGGCTTCCAGGTAGAGGGGCTTGAGCCCGGTTGCGCATCCATCTTCGCAGGCAAGCGGCCAGCTCTTGAGACGATCCCAATGATTTTCACCAGTGTTGTAGATGAATACTGGCGGGGTGTCGGCTTTCGGGGCGTCGGTTTTCAGGTATTGATCGAAGAACGGCCTGAGCACGTCGCGCCTGAACTCCAGAGCCGTATCGCCTCGCCATTTCAAGGGGCCGAGATTGAATGCATCGTAGTTTACCTGGCTATGCCTCCAGGGCCCCATAACCAGATAGTTATGGTCGGTCTGGCGCTGAGCCTTCAAGGCCAGATAGCAGTGGATCGCACCCCACATGTCTTCCTGATCCCATAAACCCTGAATCCACATCGTCGGCACCTGCGACGCGTGCTGCGCCACCAACTTGTCGAGCGCCTGCCCTTGCCAGAAGGCATCATAGGCAGGATGTTCGATCATCTTCTCCGCCCAGGGCAGCTGATCTAGGCCGTACTGGCGAGCGTAAGCGCCGGCCGATCCTGGCCGGCGAAATCCCTCGTAGTCGTCGAAAGCAGTCCGTATCACGGGCTCGCCCGTGTCCTTCTTCGTCGTCTGGCTGGAGGTGTAGTCGAAGTTGGTCTGGCGGAAGGCGCCGTAGTGAAACCAGTCATCCCCCATCCACCCGTCGACCATAGGGCTCTCCGGCGCGGCCACTTTCAAAGCTGGATGCGGATCAAGCAGTGCCATTACCACCGTGAAACCCTCATAGGAAGAGCCGATCATGCCCACGCGTCCATTGGATTCCGGCGTGTTTTTGACCAGCCAGTCGATCGTGTCGTAGGCGTCGGTCACGTGATCGGTCGAAGTGCGATTGAGGGGGCCGCGAACAGGGCGCGTCATGACGTAGTCGCCTTCGGACTTGTACTTGCCCCGCACGTCCTGGAAAACGCGAATGTACCCGCTTTCGACGAATACTTCGTCTCCCTGAGGCAGTGTGGAGATCATGTGCGTGCTGTTGTTGCGAGACGTGCGCCCCGACGCATTGTAAGGCGTGCGCGTCAGGAGAATCGGCGCGCCACGGGCACCCTTAGGAACCACGATGACTGTGTGCAGCTTCACCCCGTCGCGCATGGGGATCATTACTTCGCGCTTGATATAGTCCTGGTTGGCATCTGGCCCCTTAAAGGTCTTAGGAATGTCACTGTCGGAACTTTGCGCCGCTCCAGGAGATGCCGTTGCGATCGAAAGGACTAGAAACAAGCTCGCGTTCACAATGCGCGCCCGGTAAGTCATTCAGCCATTTTATCTGGTATGACTGGGCGCCAGCGCGATGGCTTGCCACAGCGCTTCCAGCAAACTCCGGTCGTCCGCCTTGCCAGTTCCTGCGATGTCGAAAGCCGTGCCGTGATCGACTGAGGTGCGGATCACCGGCAGCCCGATAGTGATGTTCACGCCGGCTTCGAGACCGAGCACCTTGACCGGTCCGTGACCTTGATCGTGATACATTGCAACCACCATGTCGAAATCGCCGCGGCCGGCACGGTAGAAGAGGGTGTCCGCGGGTAACGGTCCTTCGATGTCCCAGCCTTTAGCTCGACAAGCTTCAACCGCCGGAATGATCTTGGATTCTTCTTCGCCACGGCCGAACAATCCGTTCTCACCGGCATGCGGATTGATTCCACATACGCCAATCTTCCGCCGCGGAATTCCCGCCCTAACCAAAACTTCATAGCCGCGCGCGATGGTGCGGCCCACCAAGCCAGGCTCAATCCGCTCGATGGCGTCGAGCAGCCCCATGTGCGTTGTGACATGGATCACACGCAGATTGGGCGCCGCGAGCATCATGGACACTTCGGGTGTGCCCGTCAGCTCGGCAAGAAGTTCCGTGTGTCCCGGGTAGACGTGCCCGCCGGCATGCAACGCTTCCTTGTTGATGGGAGCCGTGCAGATTGCGCCGACTTTCCCCTCCATCGCGAGTTGCGTTGCGGCCTGGATGAAGCGAAAGGCTGCGTCCCCCGCCACCGCCGAGAGTTTTCCCCACGCGAGATCCGCCGGGATAATCGCGAAATCGATGCAGTCCACCGTACCGGCCCGCTCGCCAGCGTTCTCCAGGGCTTGATCCGTGTTGGCTATGGACGCCACGTTCAAATTGCTTCCCACAAGGCGTCCCGCAGCGCGCAAGCGTTCCGCGTCTCCGATCACCAGGGGTCGGCAGCGTGCATACACGTCGCGATGCCCCAGGCTCTTCATGATGATTTCCGGACCCACGCCTGCGGCGTCGCCCATGGTGATTGCAATGATCGGCCGATGCATTATCTATTCCAGTTTCAGCCCTCGGAGCACACGCAAGCAATGCGAGAGCGTGTGGCGGTCGCCGAAAGATCCCGATTTCGTGATGACTGGCATCGCGCGCTCTCCCATCGTGACGGACAGCGGAACGCCCGGTTCCACTTCCTGTAGAACTCGAAGGCTAGAAATACCCGACGCTAGAAGGACTGCTCGCGCGGTCTCACCGCCGGTTAGTATGAGGGCTCCTACATTTTTGATATGCGCTTGCAGCCAGCCCGCCAGCGCCGCACAAAGCCCGGGGTCCTCCTCTCCCGCCCCTCTCGGATCGATCACAACCATAACATCGTTCCCGGATTCCAGCGCGCGTCCACATCCTTTACGGAGGGTCTCTGCTGTAAGAAGCATAGTAGCGAGATCACACGATTGTGCTGCTTCTTTGGCTTGTTCCTGAGCCAGGGGGGAACGGCTCCCGACCACAATCAGGATGGGCCCGCGAAAACGTATTGGGTCTTCAATAGGACCCGATATTCCATTGACGCCCACTGCTTCGGGGACGTGCCGAGCCAGACCAGAAGATCCCGCCCAGATAGACTGGGGCAACGTCGCCGCGGCGCCCGCGACAGCGCGAAGGTCTTCGTCCGTTTCGGCATCGCAAATCAGGACATCGTGACTGTGGGCAAGGTCTGCCATTCGGGCCGCCAATTGCGCTGATCCTCCCCGAACTGCCCCTAGATCGATTGCTGCCGACGTTAGCCCGGCGGACTTCAGCATTCTCGCCGCATCCGCGACGTGCTGGCCATTCATCCACTGGCACCCATCGATCGTGACGCGTCCTTGCGAGGGCAGAGCAGGCGCCATGACGACAACGGCGGGTCTTGTGCCACGCCGCATCGCGGCCAGTTCAGCCCCAACATGTCCCCGCAGCAACGAGTCGAGTTTCTTGAAGAGTACGCGGCTGGGCGCAGCTTCGTACGCTACTGCTACGCGCGCAACGGCATCTGTTGCACGTTCGACCGGCATGCTGCGCGTTGCGGTATCAATTGCCAGTACTTGCGCATCGTGTTGGTCTTGCGCTGCGGATAGTTGAACCACGGTGCTGAGGCCCTGGGCGGCGCAAGTCACGGCGCAATCGGCTGCTCCGGACAGATCGTCGGCGATCATCACGATCCGGGGCGTGCCGTTCATGGCCGTTTGGGGGATGAGGTTCGCCCCGCCCACCAGAGCGTCAACAGGGGAACGGTGAGCGCCGTGACGATGACACTTGCTGCCACCAGAACGGTAGCCGGCCCGGCAGCTTCGACATAAGCCGGATTTGCTGAGGCCACGATCGACGGGACAGCCGCGGCATTTGCGGCGGTGGACGCAGCCGCTAGTCCCGCAGTTCCAGTGCCTCCGGTGATCCGGTCGGCGATCAGCAAAGCCGCTCCGGAGACCACCACGACAGCCAGCCCCAGCGCCACACCGAGCATTCCCGCTTGCCAGACGCGGTGCAAATCGAGCGTCGTACCTAGCGCGAATCCAAAGAACGGAATCAATGTGGGAGCGGCCCGTCCCAAGAATGCCCGGAGTTCGTGATCTAGATTCCCCAGCGCGAGTCCCAACACCAACGGGAAAATTGCTCCCACGAGAGTCTGCCAGGGAAACGCCGACAATCCCGCCACGCCCAGAGTCAGCATGGTCAGGAACGGACCGCTTTCAAGCGACATGAGCGCATAAGCACCCGCGTCTTCCGAGCGCCCGCACTGTTCCATAAGGGCCATGTACAGCCCGCCGTTGGTATCGTTGATGGCGGCTACCACTGCGAGGGTGGAAATCCCAGCAAACCATCCGGATAGAATCGGCCGCTCTCCCAGCAGATGGCCGAAGACCAGCCCCGCGAAAATTCCTACAAGGATTTTTGTCGCCAGCAATGCGCCGCCGCGCCGGGCGACGCGGGGCAATGCCTCGAAGGGAATGGTCGCGCCCAGGCACACGTAGAATACGGCGAGAATGGGCAACGCGCCCGTGAAGAGTGCGCCCGTGAACGAACCAAAGAAACTGGCAGTATT
>CAZDGT010000301.1:0-5131 GCA_964504905.1 uncultured Bordetella sp.
AATTGACTGCTCCTGGCCGTGACAGCTTGATCACCCGGCTGGAAGAAGATCCTGCTAAGAACTTTGAGCGCTGGCAGAAGCTTCCTTATGTAATGAACTTTCAGGATGTCGGCCAGCCTAAGCCGGGAGCCGTGGTTCTGGTGGACGCCAAGCCCACTACCGGCGGCCGCATCCCGCTGCTGATTACGCAGAATTTTGGCCGCGGGCGCACCGCGATTTTCGCAACCGGCGGAAGCTGGCGCTGGCAGATGTTGCAGCCCCTCGCCGACAAGAGCCATGAGATGTTCTATCAGCAATTGCTGCGCTGGCTGGTGTCCGATACGCCGCGCAAGGTGACTACGTCGACGCCGAAGACGCTAATTTCGGACGACTCCCGCGTCAGCCTGCGCGCTGAAATTCGCGATCGCACATATCTTCCAGCTTCCGATGCGAAGGCGGAGGCGCACATACTGGGGCCGGACGGTATTGCCGAAGCGGTCGAGATGCGGCCCGATCCGATCGAGTCGGGTGTCTACACTGCCGACTGGACCACGCCCAAGCCCGGGTCTTATTTGGTCGAAGTTGTCGCTTCGCGCGGGACTGAGGAGTTGGGCCGGGACACTATGACCTTCCGCCGCGAGGATGGCGTCGCGGAGAACTTTCACATCCAGCAGAATCGTGAGCTGTTGGAGAAATTGTCATCGGAGACGGGCGGCCGTTACTATACTCCGCAAGATGCGGCAAAATTGGGTAAGGACATCAGCTATTCGGAAGCTGGCATCACCGTACGCGAGACACGTGACCTATGGGACATGCCGATCATCTTCCTGGCGCTGCTGAGCCTGCGCGCGGCAGAGTGGTTGCTGCGCAGAAAGTGGGGTGTGATTTGAAGAGGCTGTCTTATGTCGCCCTGCTACTCTCGGCTGCGAGCGCCCTGCGCGCCGAAACCTACTACCTCACGATAGCCGGACTCGGCGGTGAGCCGGAATACGAACAACGCTTCAGCGGCTGGGCTTCCGATCTGGAAAAGATATTTAAGAGCGAGCCCGCCGCGCAAGTCACTACGCTTTCCGGCGCCCAAGCGACGCGCGCCAATATCCAAGGCAAACTGAGCGACCTCGCCAAACAGACCAAGGCGGAAGATCATTTAGTGCTCCTGCTCATCGGCCATGGCACTTTCGATGAGTCGGATTACAAGTTCAACGTACCTGGACCCGATCTCACCGCTGCCGAACTGGCGTCGTTGCTGGACAAGATTCCCGCACAACAGGCCGTGTTTGACATGACCAGCGCTAGCGGTGGAGCTATCGCCACGTTGCAGAAGCCCAGGCGTATTCTTATCACCGCGACCAAAGCCGGCACGGAAAAGAACGCAACTGTTTTCGCGCGCTACTTGATTGAGGGCTTGCGCGATCCCGCTGCCGACGCCGATAAAAATGAAGTCATCACGGCCCTGGAAGCTTTCCGCTACGCCGAGGGGAAAACGGCCAAATTCTATGAGGAGGCCAAGCGGCTCTCCACCGAGCATGCCTTGCTGGAAGATGCCGGCAAGGGCGAAGGCGTCAAAGTGCCCTCGGTCGAGAACGGCGAGGGATTGCTTGCGGGGCGATTTGCAGTGCTGCATACGGGTTCGGCCGTTGCCATGGCCAAGGACCCTGAAAAGCAGAAGCTGCTGAAGCAGAAAGAAGACATCGAGGAAAAGATCGACGAGCTCAAATACCGCAAGGCTTCGCTGCCGGTGGCCGATTACCGCCAGCAGTTGACCAAGCTTCTGCTGGATCTGGCCCAGACTCAGGAGGCGCTCGACAAATGAGACCGCTACTCCCATTGATTCTGTTGAGTGCATTACCGATCTTGGCGCAGGCGCCCGCCACGCCTCCCGAAGCGCTGCAATGCGAAGCTCTGCGCCACAAGGGCGATCCCAATGCCCGTGCCTGCTACCAGCGCCTCATTCGCTCGTCCGATCCGGCAGTGATGGCGGAGGGTTTCTGGGGTACGGGAGACTTCCGCTCCGCCAACGATGCATTTCGCGCCGTCGTCAAGTTGCGCGACAAAGATCCCGCGCCCCGGGTGCGCTGGGGCCGGATGTATCTGGAGCATTGGCAGCCATCCGAAGCTCGCGGATTGTTCGGCGAAGCCGTCAAATTGAAAGAAGACTACGCGCCCGCGCTTCTGGGCCTGGCTCTGGTCGCCGGCGAACAATTCGAAGGCGAGGCGATCAAAAACGCCGAGAAGGCTCTGAAGGCGGACCCCAAGCTTTACGAAGCCTATGAAGTGATCGCGCGCGTGCACCTGGAAGACGGCAGCCGGCCGAAAGCCGCCGAGGCCGCTCACAAAGCCCTGGAAATTTATCCCGAAGCGCTGGATGCCATGGCTCTGCTCGGCACCATGGACTTGCTGGAGGACAAAACCAATTCACCCTGGATGACGAAGATCATGCAGATTAATCCGCGCTATGGCGAGGCTCATGCCATCGCGGCGCACTTCTTCATCATCAACCGGCGCTACGACGAAGGCATCGCGCAGTACCGAAAAGCTCTCGAACTCGATCCCAGCCTGAACAGTGCGCGATCCGACATGGGTGTGAACCTGATGCGCCTGGGTCTCGAGGACGAAGCCCGCAAGCAATTGGAAACGGCGTACAACGCCGGCTATCAGAACCCGGAGACGGTGAACACGCTCCGCCTGCTGGATAGCTACAAGAATTACGACACGTTCCGTACTCCAACCACGATTCTGCGGCTGAACAAGAAGGAGTCCGCGCTGTTGCGCCCGTATTTCCAAGCCGAGTTCGACCGCGCGCTCGCGACCTATGAAAAGAAATACCACTACAAACTGAAGCAGCCAGTGCAGATTGAGGTCTATCCCGATCATGAAGACTTCGCCGTGCGTACCCTGGGAATGCCGGGGCTCGGCGCTCTGGGCGTCACCTTCGGTTACGTCGTCGCCATGGATTCGCCCAGTGCGCGCAAGCCCGGCCAATGGCATTGGGCCAGCACCATGTGGCATGAGCTGAGTCACGTTTACGCGCTGGAGATGACAAATTTCCGCGTGCCTCGCTGGTTCACAGAGGGTCTCGCAGTGTATGAGGAAACCGCTGCGGCGCCGGATTGGGGCGATCGGCTGGACCCGGGCGCCATCAACGCTATCAAAGAGAAGAAGCTGCTACCCATCGCGGATCTCGACCGCGGCTTCATGCATCCCACCTATGCCGATCAAGTAATGGTGTCATATTTCCAGGGCGGCAAAATCTGCAGCTATATTGCGGAGAAGTGGGGTTACGACAAGTTAATCGCCATGCTTCATGACTTCGGCAACAAGATGGATACGCCGCAAGTGATCCAGGAAGAATTGGGGATGAAGCCAGAGGAATTCGACAAACTATTCATGGCGTGGCTGGAACCGCAAACCAAGAAGACCGTCGAGAATTACGACGAATGGCGCAAGCGTGTCCGCATTCTTTCCGGTTTCGTGAAAGACAAGAAGTGGGACGACGCCATTAAGGAAGGCGAAGCTATCCGCGACATGTATACGGACTACGTGGAGATGGGCAGTGTCTATCAGTTCCTGGCGCAATCCTGGATCGCGAAGGGCGATAAAGCAAAAGCCACTGCCGAACTGGAGCGCTACTCGAAGGTCGGGGGGCGCGATCCGCAATCGCTCAAACAGCTATCGGAGCTCCTGCAGGAACAGGGGCGCAAGAAGGAAGCCGCTGCCGTGCTGGAACGTCTAAATCTGATCTATCTCGAAGACGACCAAGCGCACAGCCGGCTGGGTGCGCTCAGCATGGATCTTGGAAATTCGAAAGTTGCCGCCCGCGAATATCAAGCCGTGCTGAACCTGAAGCCAGTGGATCCGGTGGCAGCGCACTTGGGGTTGGCGACGGCCTACAAAGCGGAGAATCGTTTGAACGACGCCCGCGAAGAAGTGATCTCAGCGCTCGAAGCCGCGCCCGGCTATAAACCCGCACAAAAACTTTTGTTAGAACTGAGTGGGAAAGAATAATATCGAATGTCCACACCCGCAGAAAACATGACAGACGCCGCCGGTTTGCAGGAGCGGATCGCGCGTTTCCAGAAGGCCCAGGAGGCCATCATTTCCCAAGTTCGCAGGGTGATCGTGGGACAGGAAGAGGTTATCGATCAGGTTATGGTCGCGCTGTTTGTCGGCGGACACTGCCTGATTACTGGCTTGCCGGGCACGGCCAAAACGCTGCTGGTGCGGACTCTGGCCCAGGCTCTAGGCCTGGAGTTCCGCCGGATTCAGTTCACGCCCGATCTGATGCCTTCGGACATCACAGGCACCGACATTATTGAGGAAGATCCCACGACGGGCCGCCGCACGTGGACCTTCGTCCCCGGGCCGATTTTCTCCAACGTGCTCCTGGCGGACGAAATCAACCGTACTCCCCCGAAGACGCAGTCGGCGCTGCTCGAAGCGATGCAGGAGCGCTCCTGTACGGTTCGCGGCAATCAGTACACCATCCGGCCGCCGTTCTTCGTGCTGGCCACGCAGAACCCGATCGAGCTTGAAGGCACCTATCCGTTGCCCGAAGCGCAGCTCGACCGCTTCATCTTCAACGTGCTGCTGGACTACCTCTCGGCCGATCACGAACTAAAAGTGCTGGATCTCACGACGACAACGCACATCGCCCAAGCCGAGCCGGTCACCAATGCTGAGGAGATTCTGGACTTCCAGCAAGTGGTCCGCATGGTTCCCATCGCCGATTCGATCGCGCGCTACGCCGTGAACCTGGTGCGCGCCACGCGGGCGACCGATCCTTCCTCTCCGGACTTCGTCAAGAAGTACGTCAACTTCGGCGCCAGCGTCCGCGCGGCACAGTTCTTAGTATTGGCGGCCAAAGCCCGGGCGTTGATGAAGCGCCGGTATCACGTGACTTATGAGGATGTCAGTATCCTCATGAAGCCTATTCTGCGGCACCGTATTCTGCTGAACTTCCAGGCTGAATCCGATCACCTGACGCAGGACGACATCTTGAGCAAATTGCTGGAGGCTATGCCCGCGCCTAGAGAATAGGCGTGGCGTCTCGCCATGCTCCAGCGATTTCTAGACCCGACCGTCCTCGCTGGCATCTCCGGCCTGGATCTGATAGCCCGCACCGTCGTCGATGGATTCGTAGCCGGTCTGCATC
>CAZDGT010000302.1:0-2063 GCA_964504905.1 uncultured Bordetella sp.
AACGATTGGCCTGGAACTAATACTGCCGTTCATGTCCGCATATTTGTCTCTTGTCCTGCACGCCCATCTGCCGTTCGTGCGGCATCCCGAACACGAGAAATTTCTCGAGGAAAGCTGGTTGTTCGAAGCCATCACGGAAACGTACATTCCGCTCCTGCAACGAATCGAAGGCTGGCAGCGGGACGGCATGAACGTCCGGCTGACACTCACGCTCTCGCCCACGCTCTGCTCGATGCTGCGCGACCCGCTGCTGAAGACGCGATACGAGCGCTATCTCGACGGACTCATCGAACTCGCAAACAAGGAAATCCAGCGCACCCGCTGGGAAAAGCCATTGCACGAACTCGCGGTGTTTTATCACCAGCGTTTCACCGCCACCCGGGAATTGTACCTCGCGCATCAGGGCGATCTCGTGGAAGCGTTCCGCAAACTTCAGGACGCGGGCCGGCGGGAGATCATCACCAGCGCGGCGACGCATGCGCTGTTGCCGCTGATCGCCAGCCATCCGCCGTCATTGCGCGCTCAAATCCTCACGGCGCGCGATCACTACCGGGAATGTTTCGGCTGCGATCCGCGAGGGATCTGGCTTCCAGAATGTGCGTATGCGCAAAGTCTTGATGAGATCCTGGCGGAGGCAAACCTGCGCTGGTTCATCACAGACACTCACGGAATCCTTCACGCGCAACCGCGGCCGCGCTATGCGGTCTTTGCGCCGCTATTCACGGAGAGCAGCGTCGCGGCCTTTGGTCGGGAGCCTGAATCGGCCCGGCAGGTCTGGAGCCGGCACGAAGGATATCCCGGTGATCCACACTATCGTGATTTCTACCGCGACATTGGTTTTGATCTCGATCTGGATTACGTAAAGCCGTATTTGCCGGCGCCAGATCAGCGGGGTTTCACCGGGCTCAAATATTACGCGATCACCGGCAAATCCGCGTTGGACAAGGAGATTTACAGTCGTCAGACCGCGCTGCAGATCGCCGACCAGCATGCCAGCCAGTTTCTGGCTGCGCGCTTGACCCAGATTCGCGCCCTCGGACCCGGCTTCGATCGTCCGCCCATCATGGTTGCGCCCTACGATGCCGAATTGTTTGGCCATTGGTGGTATGAAGGACCCGAGTTTTTGGATTTGCTCGTGCGCAAGATCTATTACGATCAAAAGGAATTAACTCTGGTCACGCCGGAGGATTATCTGCGCCGTCATCCGACGAACCAGGTTGCGGAGCCGGCGGCATCAAGCTGGGGCGAGGAAGGTTACTGGCGGGTCTGGCTCAACGAAAAGAACGAGTGGATTTATCCGCACCTGCATGCGGCCCAGGATCGCATGACGGAGCTGGCGAGGCACTTTCAAGAACCGGTTGCCCTGCAAGTGCGGGCTCTCAAGCAGGCCGCCCGCGAATTGCTGCTCGCCCAGGCAAGCGACTGGCCGTTCATTCTTCGCGCCGGCACGAGCCCCGAGTACGCCGGGCAGCGGGTAGTCACCCATCTGATGCGCTTCAACGCGCTATACGACCAACTGACTCGCGCCGGCGTGAACGAGGAGTGGCTGGCCAAAGTGGAGAGCACCGACAACATCTTTCCCGGCGTCAATTATCGCTATTGGGCCTGAGTCACCCGCCGCAGAGTTTGAGGAACGCCGCTTCGTCAATGATCTTGATCCCGAGCTTTTGGGCCTTGTCCAGCTTGGAACCAGCTTCCTCGCCCGCGACCACGTAGTCGGTCTTCTTGCTGACACTGCCGCTCACCTTGCCGCCGAGCGCCTCGATTTTTGCGGCGGCCTCCTCGCGTTTCAAATTGGGCAGCGTACCGGTAAGCACAAAAGTCTTGCCCGCAAAAGGTCCCGCCTTCGCCTGTGGTTGATACAGGTCCGATTTAAAATTCAGACCCGCCTTGCGCAGGCGTTCGATCAGTGAACGGTTTTGCTTGTCGCCGTGCCATTGCACGACGCTCTGCGCGATCACTTCACCGATGTCGTCGCATTGAAGCAATTGATCCACGCTGGCGGCGAAAATATCGTCGAGCGTGGCGAAGCCCCGGCCCAGGGCCTTCGCCACTCCGGCGCC
>CAZDGT010000303.1:0-3260 GCA_964504905.1 uncultured Bordetella sp.
GCCAGGTGCGTCGTTCGTGCTCGCGACGTCGTGACGGATTATTCAGTAATGGCCGCTGCAGAGAAGCGGAGCATGAATCACATCATCCAGATCGAATACTTATACTCCGTTGATGATTCGCGCCTTGATGGCCTCATACTCCGAATCGGAAATCAATTTAGCGTCCAGCATCTGCCTGGCTTGCTGCAGCCGGGCGGTGGCATCATTGGCTGGGAAAGGTGCGGCGCCCCCGGTTCCGGAAACCTGCGGAGACGCGCCAAATTGCACGCCGCCCGAGCGCGCCCTCATTTCCTCCAAATCCCGGATACGTCGTTTTTCACGCCACGCCTGCTCCTGTCCCTGGGCGAACCGGTAGACCTGCTGAGCCTGTTCCTTTTCCAGCCCGGCAAAGAGGAGCGCTCGCGGGCCCGCCGCCCCCGTAGCCAAATCAGATGCGCCAGAAATCCTGAAACCTATGTCCGCCGCGAGCATACCGACCTTTAGTTGTGCATCCACAAGGTCCTGCCAGCGAAAATCCGCCATGTCGAACCCGCCAAAAAGCTTTCGTTGCAGCGCGATGAATCGAGCAGACGTGGCCGCAACCAGGATGCGGCGGTGGGTCAAGGCGAACGGGCGCCGTTGAACCGCCCACGCCTGGAGAATCTCTCCCTCCACCAGAAGTGAGTTCAATTGTTCAAGCGCTGCATTCAGTTGTGAATCTTCAGGCATGGAATTGACAGTCATAGGCAAAAAGGGTGCGAACTCTCTACGACTGGAAATTATGTCACCCGTAGACAGCGTCAAGCGGAAAGCTGCGGCGGTGCCTGAGCGTTGAAAGTTGCTGTCAAATCCGCTTTAAAAAGCACTCAACGGCGCCTCGGCACGGGAACCGGATCAAGGCGCCGTGCCGGATAACTGCGGAACCTGCCCCGAGACAACCGGCGCCGGTGTCGGACGCATGGCTCGCCGGCGGTCATCGAGCGCGTCAAGCCTGCTGATCGTCTCCTGGGCGATCCGGCTCGAGCCCGGAGCCTTTCCGAGATTGGCGATCCCACTGCTTTTATGCTCGTTTCGCAAATAGGCGTTCAACACCTGGCAATAGTCCTGCACGAGCATCACCGCGTCCTGGGACGCGTGAGCGCGCAGGCTCTCCAACTCCAGCAATCGCGTTGTCAACGCCTGGGACTGCCGGTCCAGTGGCCAGTCACGAATGATTCCCTGAAGCGTCCACTCTTCACGCACGGGAGCATTGGTGCCTTCGCGGAATTCCCGCGGCGTCAATACCGCTTCACCAAGCTTTCGCCAGCTATCATCCGTCGACAACATCTTCCCGGTGTCGCGGCCGTTGAGGGAGGCCACGACCAGCGCCCACCATTTTTCCACATCGAGGGGCCGGTTAAAATGGGATTGGAAGGCGCGCAGGAAGGCGAACTGCCAGTTGTAGAACTGCGGCAATTGCGTGACCATCGCGCGCAGGCCCGCCCGGCCGTCCTGAAGATTCAACAACTCCCCGACGAACATTTGCGCGCTGGCGCTATACAAATCGTTGGGACCGCTCGTCGCCGCATCCGGGCTGGGCCAGCTTAGTTGATCAAACGTCAACGGGGATCGGGCCCCGACCTTGGCGCGCGCCTCGGCCAGCGGATTCTCCCGCGCCTCCAGCGAGCGCTGCGTCGACGCACTCACTCCATTCACGGAATCGCGAGGCGGAGCGAGGATGATTTCAATTTCGCTCGAGGCCAGGATTTGTTGCGCCAGTCCTTCGGCCAGCCAAAGAGGAACTTCCGCCTGGCGCCCGTTTGAATCGCGGTTGGCGATTTCCAGCAGCAACACCTGCACCATAGCGCGGACGTAGCGGCCTCGCTCGATGGGATCGGGCAGTTCCAATTGATACTGCCACTCGTTCTTGAACGTCTGCGAAGTGATCGTGACATTTTGCTCGGCCATGGGCGTCCGCCGCACCTCGATGTAAATCTGTCCACGCCACGTCTGTCCCAACCCGAGCTGGCGGTAGAGATTCTGTTTGATGCGCTCGCCGGAAACCGCGAGCAAAGCAGGTTCCAGCCGAAGGAGGCTTCGGTTGGTGGCAATGTTCGACGCCACCCACGACGGATGGGCAACCGCCGGCTGGGCGTGGACGATAAACTGTCCGGAGTGGCTGCGCACGGGCGCGGCCCCGATGAGGATGTCCTGCGCTGCCGGCGCCCGCCACGCCGACGCCGCAACGACCATGCCGGTCGCGAAACGGCAAATCAACGAATGCAGCACCGGGCTCACGGTCTCCTTCTCAATCTAGGTCTTGGCGGTCGGAGTCTTGCCTGGCTTTTGGCCGGACGACTTTGCCGCGGGCTTGCTTTCGCCGCCAGTCTTGCTGCCGCTGTCACTGGAGCTGGACGGCGCGACATCTTTCTTCGCGGCTTCCTTGTATTTATCGCTTCGATAATCCGTGATGTAGAACCCGCTTCCCTTAAAGATCAGGCCGGCACCCGCGCTGATTGCCCGCTTGACCTTGCCCCTGGCCCAGCGCTTTTTGGCGCACAGGTCCTCCGGGCAAATCTCCAACGCGTTCGCAGAGATCGGCTGGAATTTCTCAAATTCATGTCCGCACTTCTCGCAGACGTACTGATATGTCGGCATATTCGCTATCTTAATAATCAGGCCGGGCCGTGGGGTCAAGCCGGGCTATCCACCGATGCAGCTCATCGAGCGGGACGGCGACACAAAATCCGGTTCGCCAATGTGGTGCCGTGCCTCTTTTTGCCATACCACCCCTTTAAGCCACTCGGCAACCTCCGCATCCGATCCCCCGTTGCGAAGGTGCGACCTGAGGTCATGCTCCGTGACGCTGAACAGGCACGTGCGAAGCTTGCCATCGGCCGTGAGGCGGATGCGATTGCAATGGCCGCAAAACGGCTCGCTCACCGGCGCGATGATTCCGATCTCGCCGCGGCCATCGGGAAATGCCCAGCGTCTGGCGGTCTCCGCAGGATTGTGGGAACGCAGGGGCTGCAACTCGAACCGTTTCTGGAGGCGCTCCAGAATCTCACGACCGGGCACCACCATTTCCTTGAGCCACGCCCTGGCGGAATCCAGCGGCATGAACTCGATGTACCGGATGCTGACGTTCCACTCGCGGGCAAAGTCGGCGAGATCCTCAATTTCGTGGTCATTGATTCCGCGAATCACCACGGCGTTCACCTTCACCGGGTTAAAACCCAGTTCCTGCGCTATGGTGATGCTCTTCAAAACTTCATCCAATCCTTTGCGTCCAGTGATCTTTG
>CAZDGT010000304.1:0-5221 GCA_964504905.1 uncultured Bordetella sp.
GGAACGTCCCCATCACGCGGCTGATTCCAGCTCTATGCGGCTCGCTTTTCGTCTGTTGCATGGTGTGCCACGGCGAGTTGTCGAGGCTGCGGCCGCACCCGCGATATCTCACGCAGTTCTATCTGATGGTTTCGGTGGGCGGAGCGCTTGGTGGATTTTTCGTCGCGTTCGTGTCCCCGCGCATCTTCCGCGACTATCAGGAGTTGCCCATCGCCATGGCCGGCTGTGCCGCGCTGGTGACCTGCGTGTTGTGGAATCGTGCTTCCGGCGAACCGCGAGCGCTTTGGATTCGATCGGGCTTAGCGTTGGCGACCTTGGCCTTCGCCGGTTTCATGGGCCACACCGCCGTGAAGAAGGACCGACGTTACGTTCGCTCCGTCCGCAATTTTTATGGCGTGATGCACGTCCGTGACGACGAGGGCGACGAATATGGAACTCCCCCGGAACGTGTATTAGTCCACGGAACCATTGACCACGGCACGCAGTTGAGGGAAGACATCAAAGGGCGCATCACCACCTCTTATTTCGGCTTTACTACCGGCATCAATCGCGCCGTTCGAGCCTTGCACCAGCAGCGAGGCGCTCTCCGCCTGGGCGTTCTGGGACTGGGCGCGGGTGTCACGGCGACCCTGGCCAAAGCCGGCGATACGCTGCACTATTACGAGATCAACTCGCTGGTCCCCGACGTCGCCCTTCATCAGTTCGGCTTCCTCAGGGGTTGTCCGGCGCAGGTCCAGATTTTTATGGGCGATGCTCGCCTGCTGCTGGAGCAGATGCCCAGCGAGAACCTCGACTTCCTGGCAATGGACGCGTTCTCGAGCGATGCCGTCCCCATGCACCTTCTGACGCGCGAAGCTTTCCGCTTGTATTCGAAGCATCTGAAACCCGACGGTGTGTTGGCCGTGCACATTTCCAATCGCTACCTGGATCTGAAGCCTGTGGTGGCGCAGGGCATGGCTGAGATGGGTTGGCACGGCCGCGTCATCGAGGACGAAGGATGGGATCAGCCCTACTACACAGGCACGACCTGGGTAGTTCTCTCCGCCGATGAGAAATTATTTGAGGCCAAGTTCTTTCAGGGCGATTCCGGCAGCGTGGTCTCGCAGCTAGTGCCGAAGCCCGGCTTCCCAGGCTGGACCGACGACTTCAGTAATATCGTTACCATCATCAAATAGTGGCCATAAATAAATGACCCTCTACGCCGTTACTATTTTCCTGAGCGCGTTCCTGCTGTTTCAGGTGCAACCTCTCATTGCCAAGATGATTCTGCCGTGGTTCGGCGGATCGGCGGCGGTGTGGAGCGCCAGCATGCTTTTCTTCCAGCTGTTATTGCTGGCCGGATACGCCTATGCCCACATTTCCATCCGTTTCCTGAAACCGCGCGTGCAGATGCTAGTGCACGTGGCTCTTTTGCTGGTGAGCTGCGCTCTATTGCCGATCCTGCCGTCGCCGGCATGGCGTCCCACGCAAGTGGGAGATCCCACAGCGCGTATTCTGATGTTGCTTACCGCGACCATCGGACTGCCGTATTTTTTGCTGTCGTCAACCAGCCCGCTATTGCAGGCATGGTTCGTGCGGCGCACCGGGTCGGGAGTGCCATACCGGCTATTTGCCTTGTCGAACTTTGGTTCCATGCTGGCTCTAGTGAGTTTTCCGTTTCTGGTGGAGCCGAGCCTGGCGACTCGTCAACAGGCCTTCACGTGGAGCGGTGGATATGTGGTGTTTGCACTCGTCTGCGCGTTCACGGCATGGCTCAGTCGCGGCGCGGCGGATGACGCTCCCGTTCCAGAGACGGCGGTGACGACTGAGTCAGGCGAACGGCCTAGTTTTTGGCAGCTTCTGTTCTGGGTTTTATTGGCGGCGTGTGCCTCAGTGCTGCTGGTTTCGATAACCAATCATATGAGTCAGAACGTGGCGCCTATTCCTTTGCTGTGGGTATTGCCGCTTGCGCTCTACCTGCTGACGTTCATATTCGCGTTCGAAAGCGACCGTATTTACCAGCGGTGGCTGTTCATTCCTCTGCTCGCTCCTGCGCTCGCGGGCATGGCGTACATGATTTATGCCGAAGACGGGAATTTTAATATCAAGAAAGCAATTCCCGGATTCGCCGCGGGACTATTCATCTGCTGCATGTTCTGCCATGGCGAATTGGCGCGCCGACGCCCCGCGCCACGGCACTTGACGCTGTTTTATTTGATGGTGTCGCTGGGCGGAGCGTTGGGCGGCATTTTTGTGGCGCTGATCGCTCCGCGTGCATTCTCCTCCTATTGGGAGCTGCCGCTGGGGATGATGGTCTGCGGACTCCTGGCGATGATCGCGCTGTGGATGTTGCGGATTCCGGTACTGGGCCCTTGGCCGCTGCGCGCCGTCATCCTGATCGCCGTGGCGGTGCTGGCGGGTTATTTCATCCGCCAGGAACGGAAACTCGCGAAGAACCTGGTCTTGCAGTCCCGGAATTTCTATGGACCACTCGAGGTGCGCGACGACCTGCCAACCGAGGATTACGCCGAGCGTACGCTCCTGCATGGGACGATCAATCACGGGTCGCAGTTGCTGGATCCGGTGCTGCGCTATGTCACCACGTCCTACTATGGCAAGCGCTCCGGTGTGGGCCGTGCCATGAGTGAGTTGCAGGCCCGGGGGCCCGTACGGGCTGGCATTATCGGACTCGGCTCCGGAGTGCTCTCCAACTACGGGCGCAAGGGCGACTTTTTTCGCATCTACGAAATCAATCCTTTGGTGGAGCGTATCGCGCAAAGCCTGTTCACGTTTTATTCGCATTCCCCCGCGGACAAAGCCATTCTGATGGGAGACGCCCGCCTGACTCTGGAGCGCCAGCTTGAGCACGAAGGTCCGCAGAATTACGACATCTTGGCTGTGGATGCGTTCTCGAGCGACGCGATTCCGGTGCACCTGCTCACCCGCGAAGCCATCCAGCTGTACTTCCGGCACTTGAAGCCAGAGGGTGTGCTGGCGTTGCATATTTCCAATCGCTATCTGGATCTGAAGCCGGTGTGCGAGGGCGGCGCGGAGGCAGTGGGCAGGCAGGCATGGGCCGTCGAGGATGAAGGCGACCAAGCCAACTACTTCTCGTCGTCGACCTGGGTGCTGATCACCTCCGACCTGGCGATGTACGGCGGCACTTTCTTCAAGGACGCTTATTCCTACGAGCTGAGCCCTAAGAAGGGGTTCCGCTCCTGGACCGACGATTACAGCAATCTGTTTCAGATTTTGAATTTGAAATAGAGTTGGACGCCGCGTCAACTCAGCGTCAGTACCGGCCGGTCTCGCGCCGCACGATGAATGGAGCGTGCTACGCGACGTACACCGTGCTCCCAATGGGGGAACAAGTCCACGTATTGCACATGATCGGAAATGCGATGCGGCACGGCGCACTCCGCAAAGCGCAGGGGAATCACAAAGGCCGCTTCCGGCGCCTCATGCAGCGGCCGTTTGCGGGCGCAATCAAGCGCGTAGCGCAGCTCGCTCTGGAATTGCCCGCGCTTCACGATCGATCGTGGCGAAAAGCACGGCACAAACGCATCGGAAACATCGATCGCCCGTTCAATGGCGCGCGGCCAGTTCTGGCCCGGCAGCAGTTTGTCCTTATCAAGCCACGGCGAACATCCCTCATTCCGCAGCGATTCGCAGAGCCGCCGGGCAAGAGCCAGATCTTCCGCCACGTAGGCAACGAAAACCTGCGGGCGTGTCTGCGCTAGAAACTCGTACCCTTCGGCAGACGCACGGAACACTCCCAATCCATCGATCTCCACCGTCTGTCCGCGATCAAGCGCCTTTCTGACAATATCGGAGATGGCATCGCGCTTCGTCATTCCTTCCCGGCCCGCGCCGGCCTGGCGGATGGTTTGCTCCTGGGCGCGGCGGGTTTTGACAGCAGCCGCCCGACACCGGGCACCTCCACCGGTTGCCCCTCGCGCAGAGCTTTCAAAATCTTGTGTACCATCTCATCCACTTGGTCGCGCGCCTGCGCGCTGGAGATATGATTTTGACGGGCCAGCCCGCGGGCGAGTTCTTCGCGTTTCATACGGCTTGAACGTATCCTGGCGGCGGTTTGTGGCAGGACGATGGAATGCGCATCTCTAATAAGAATCACGCCGGTCTGGGACAACGGGCTGTCGTGATGGGCGATCCGGCAAGTGTTTTTGACGGAGAAATTGTCGGGCGCGAACAGACTAGCTTGCGTGGACCCCTTAATTGTTCCTGTGGCGGCGATCGCTTTCGGCATCCTGCTGGGGCGCTTCCTGGCGTTCTCGAATTGGAATGCCGGATGGCCGGCAGCCGTGTTTCTTCTGTTGGCGCTGATCGCAACGCCCCGCCTGCGGCGGTGCTGCCTTCTCCTGACGCTGATCTTCGTGGGGGCCTTCACCGACGCCTGGCATCGTCTGGGAGCACGTCCGCGAATCGACGCAGGGCCGAGGGAAACAGTGCTGCTGGCCGGATGCGTAGTGGAACCCTCGGTACTGTCGCCCGGCCGCCAACAATTCACGCTTGAACTTGATCCCGGATCGCGCGTTCGCGTGAGCCTGCCGTTCGATGACGACCGCCTGCCCCAGCGCTTGGAATACGGACAGCGAATCGAAATCCAGGCGCGCATCCGGCCGCCGCGAAATTTCCGCAACCCAGGATCGTTCGACTACGCGGGCTACCTCGCCCGGCAGAAAATATTCTGGACTGCCAGTATGACTCGCGGCTCGACAGCGCAGGTATTGCCCGGCCGTTGCGGATGGCGCGGAATGGCGTTCATCTCTGCGCTGCGCGGGGCCGCACTGGACCGCATCGAGCGCCTGTATCCCCCGAGCAAGGAGGGGAGCACCTACACCGCAGGAATGATGGAGGCCATGCTGATCGGCGAGTCGTCACAGTTGCAAAAAATCTGGACCGAAAACTTCCGGCGCACCGGCACTTTCCATGCGCTCGTCATTTCTGGAGCTCACGTGGCGGTACTGGCCGGAGTGTTGTTGTTCCTGCTCCGCTTCTGTTCGCTCAATGAAATTCCCGCGCTTGCGATGACCGCCGCAGCGGCTTGGCTGTATGCGCTCGTCTCCGGATTCTCACCACCAGTGGCGCGAGCGGCCGGCGGATTCACACTGTATCTGATTGCCCGCTTCTTTTTTCGGCGCGGGCGGGTGCTCAATTTGCTGGCCGCCGTCGCTCTGGTTTACTTGCTATGCGATCCGGGGGAACTTACGGACGCCAGCTT
>CAZDGT010000305.1:0-2563 GCA_964504905.1 uncultured Bordetella sp.
CGCATCCGAATTTAGCGCGGTTTGCGTCACCGTCATTTTGTGCTGCGAGCCGAAGCATGCGCCTCCACAGTTCGCATAGTCCCAACGTATCGCGGTTCCGACCATGCTGTTCTGCTTAGTAATCCGCCCGAATTCATCGTACTCCCACGACGTCCAGATACTGTTCGGGTCCGTAACGCGCGTGCGAACGCCCTTATCGTAGTCGTACTGGAACGTCGTCGACTGCGTCAACGCGTTCTGCTCTGACTCCGGACTGAGCCCGCGAGCCCCCCAGTTCCACGAGGTTGTCCGCGCGGCCATATTGATGCCGGTAACCGTCTCGCTCGAAGTGTTTCCGAACGCATCAAATCCCCGGACCACCGTAACCTGGTAGGTTGTGTTGGATGGTTCAACAGTGAATTGCGTTGCGCGACACTTCGCATAGTCTGGTGTGATGCCGGTCGTTCGGGTCACAGTTGCACCGGCTGTTGCGGACATTACTGTACGGACCTGGGACGGCACCCCCAGACACCAATTGATGGCCGTTGTATCCGGCGTGATCGTATTTGTGATCGCCGTCGTCCAGGTCTCTCCCGTATAGGGTGAACTTGCGTCCGCGTCCGTACGCCCTGTGTTATCGGTCAGAATGTTTCCCCAGTCATCCCACGTCAGATCCCTTGTGACACCAAGACTGGCCAGTCCGTCCCTCGTGCCTCCCACCTCATTTGTGGAGGTCACAACCCGTGACACATATGGGAAGTAGCGCTGGTTATACGCGACCGAACTCAGCGTCTTGTACGCGTTGGTAACCTGAACGTGTGAAATCTGCGTGCCCGCAGACTGGAAAACGTCCCTCTGATACAACATCCCTATGTACGGGAAATCTTGCTGGTAGTAGTTCTTCGTGACAATGCCATTCCGGCTGTCCGTCTCCGTTCGCTGCAGAAACCCCACAGACTTCCTACTGACCGTCGCATAATTAATGCAAATCCCGAGTCAAAAAAGGGGGCAGACCGGATTGCGAGACGCAGCCACGCAGTACGCGTTGCGAAGCGCGGACCGAGCGCAGACTGCGGAGCAGCTCGCGCCCGAGTTCGGGGATGTCGTTCGGTCGACCATTGGCGAGCGGATGCTTCGCGGCGTGCCAGGCGGCTTCGATGGGGTTGAGTTCCGGCGCGTAGGCCGGCAGCTTCTCCAGATGCAGTCTGGGGTAACGATCGAGGAGCTCCTGCAGCCCCTTGGGATGGTGGATCGCCGCACCGTCCCAGATCACGAACACGTGGCCGCGCAAGTGCTTGAGCAGGTACCCCAGGAAGTCCTGCACTGCATCGCGCGCGATGTTCTTCGCGTGCAGGCGGAAGTAGAACCCGAGGCGGCGTCGCCTGGGACTGATCGAGAGCCCGCCGATCACGGAGATCCGGGCATGGTTGTAGCGGTAGCGGATGATCGGCGTCTGACCGACCGGCGCCCAAGTGCGCCGCACCGTGGGGATCAGCATGAAGCCCGACTCGTCGACAAAGACGATGTGGGCACCCAGCCGCGCAGCGTTTTTTTTACTCGCGGCCAGTCGCTGCGCTTCCAGTGCTCGATCCGCGCCTCATCGCGCTCCAGAGCGCGGCGTTCGGGCTTCTGGCAGCTGAACCCCAGCTCATGCAGCAGGCGGGCGACGTGAGAGCGATGGAACTGAACCTGGAAGTGCCGCTCGATCAGCGCGCCGACCCGGGCGCTGGTCCACAGTTCGGTCGCAAAGCCGTTGGCGAGCGCGCCCTTGAGCAGCCGCTTCACCAGGCGCTTGCGCTGCGCCTCACTGAGTGTCGCGGGGCGACCGGAAGAAAATCGCACACGCAAGCCCGCATCGCCCTCGCGCTCCCGCGCGTCACGCCAGCGCATCACGGAGCTGGCCGCGCAGTCGAGCATGCGGCCGACTTCGTTCAGCGTGTAACCCTCATCCAGCAGACGCAGCGCCTGACGGCGTCGGGCTTCGATCAGCTCGGCAGAACCCTTCGGTCGCGGCATGGGCAGCACTCCGGCGGGAGGTCTTACCCATTATTGCATTATTTAGGCGACTAACAGTAAGCGGTCCGTTGGTCCTTCCACCCAAGTACGCATAGGACAGGGAGTAGGTGCCGCCAATGCCGTCAGTAATGGACATTGACTGCACGACGACAATTCCTTCGGCATCAGCGAGCGGGTAAGTAGTGCCGGTGCCGCTCGTATACGCGCCGAGATTGGTAGACGTGTACGCAAGAGCGCAGGTCACTCCGAATCCATCGGCGAATGATATCGCCAGGTCAGGAGGGGCGTTGCTGCTGGCGTGCACGGCCTTGGTAAGCGTTCCCCCGCTGAAACTCACCAGATCGTCCTGATGATCGCCGTTGATATCCACAACACTCGCCAGGGAACTCGGCAGCGTCGTAGAAATCAGGCTTCCAAAGCCCGACCCGGTCGACAAGTGGACACCGAGAGTGGTGCCGTTGTTGACGAGGACATCCGATCGCCCATCGGCGTTCCAATCGACAATGCCGACGGGAACAATGCCGTTCAGCGGAATCGTCGAATACGTGCTCGCATCGCAATTCGAAAG
>CAZDGT010000306.1:0-16538 GCA_964504905.1 uncultured Bordetella sp.
TTTCGCGATATCGTAGCCGTAGTCGTCCGATTCGCCGTAGGTGATGCCGCCCTTGATCCCCCCGCCCGCAAGCCAGGAGGAATATACGCGCGCATGGTGGCCGCGTCCGAGGAGTTCAGGCTGTATGTCGCCCGGCCGGCGTCCAAACTCAGTGGACCAGACCAGCAGTGTCTCGTCCAGCATCCCGCGCGATTTTAGATCCTTGATCAGGGCCGCGATGGGCTGATCAACATTCTTGGCCAGCGGTATGTGCGTCTTCATGTCCGCGTGCGCGTCCCAATTCACCAGCTGCAAAGTGCCGATATCGATAAGTTCGACGAAACGCACGCCCCGCTCTGCCAGACGCCGGGCCACCAGACACTGCCAGGCGAATCCTTTTGCGGTACCGCGCTCCAGGCCGTAGAGCTTCAACGTAGCGTCCGTTTCCTTGGAGATATCGAACGCCTCAGGCGCTTCCTTTTGCATTCCGAACGCAGTCTCGAAGGTTTTCATACGCGCAGCCAGTACGTTATCGTTATCGTGCTCCGCCAAAAACTGGCGGTTGAATACGTCCGCCATGCCGAGTTTCAGCTCTTGAATTTCGGGAAGATCGCGGGACTTTACGTCGGGGACCGGCTCGCCTCCGGGAATGACACGCACCCCTTGATACACTGCTGGAAGAAAGACGGAATCCCACGCTAGGCTTCCGCTGTAAGGCATCTCCGGTGCGAGCACCATAAAGGCGGGCAGATTCTGGTTTTCCGTGCCCAGCCCATAACTGACCCAAGACCCAATACTGGGCCGGGGGAAGCGGACATTGCCGCCGTGCAGCCCCATGGTGCCTTCCGTGTGATTCGCGAAATCGTTCTTCATCGACTTGATGAGACAGATTTCATCCATGACGGAGCGGACGTTGGGGAATAAATCGCTCACCATCGTCCCGCACTTGGGGTTGGGCGAAAAATTCCAGCGGGGGCCGGAGAGGTAGTCCTTTTTGAACTTCTTGCCGTTGTCGGCGATAAGTTTGGGCTTGTAGTCGAACGTGTCCACGTGGGAGACGCCGCCGCTCATGCACATGAAAATGACGCGCTTGGCTTTGGCGGGGAAATGACCGGGCTTGGGCGCCAGAGGATTGCCGGCACTGGTTTCCGCCATCAACTGGCTCATGATCCCAGGCAGCAACGCCGATCCGCCCACCAACGATCGTATGAAATGGCGTCTTTCGAAGCGATTTGGATGTGCCATCGTTGCGATTCCTCCCCGTCTACTCGACAAATAAGAATTCGTTGGTGCTGAATAGCGCCTCGATGAATGCCGCCATCGCCTTCTGCTGCCCTTCGGAGTCGGAAGCGCCCTTGGCCTTATACACGGCCTCCGCCTTGGTCAGGAAGGTCTGCGCTCGGTCCTTATCGCGGGGACTGGGAGCGCGGTTATAAACCGACCAGAAGACGCGGTCCAGCTTGGCCGTCATGGATGGATAGTCTTTCTCAAGCGCGGTGGCGAGATTCTCCGCGCACTTGCGTGGCAGCTCTCCATTCATGAAAAACAAGGCCTGCAGTGACGTAATGTTGCTAGACCGGACTCCCGTGCTGGCATTGGCGTCAGGCGCATCGAAGAGTCCCAGGTACGGGTGCTGCCGGATGCGCTGGACCATCAGATAGACCGACCGTTTGTTGGTGTCGTAGACCGCCGAGAAGGGTACGTGCGCCGAATAGTTCCACTCCCACTCGGCCGGGAAAGGCTGCGGCCCCGCGGGAGTCGTATCGAGCGTACCGCTCACCGCCAGCATGGCATCGCGAACCTGTTCGGCATCCATTCGCCTGCGCGCTTGACGCCACATATAGATGTTGTCGGCGTCGATTGCCGCGTCGGCCTCCACGCGCTCGGAAGATACCTGGTAAGTGTGGGAAAGGAGGATCTCCTTGTGCATCGCTTTCACAGACCAGCCGTTTTCAACGAAGCGCGCCGCCAAATAATCCAGTAATTCCGGATGGGTAGGCGCGGTCCCCCGCGAACCGAAGTCATTTGGCGTCGGGACAATACCCCGTCCAAAATGGCCTTGCCAGATCCGGTTCACCATCACTCGCGCAGTGAGCGGATTATCCGCGCTCGCAATCCAATTGGCGAGATCCAGCCGCCCGCTGCCAGTAGCGCCCGGAGGAAGCTTCTGTCCACCCAGGATCTGGAGAAACCCGCGATCTACTTCTTCCGCCGGATTGGAGGGATCGCCATAGGGCAGCACATGAGCGTTCGCGGGTTTATCTTCCGCAACGGCATAAGCGGTTTCGAAGTGCGGGGCTCTCTTATAAAGGTCCATGCGGCGGGCGTCCAACATCGGCAGGATGTCATCGAAGTACGGCAGCCGGTTGATGGCCGCGATCGAATCAGCGATAGGCTTAAGCTGCGCCTGGAAATCCAAGTATTCCTGCGACTTTGTGGCATTCGGATCGCGGTACACCATGTCGCGCTGATAGCGGATGGGTTCCGATCCCGGCGCGGCGAATTTGGTGCTATTCAGGATTCCAAACATGGCGTAGTAGTCGCGAGTCGGGATCGGGTCGAATTTATGATCGTGGCAGCGCGCGCAAGCGACACTCAGCCCTAGAAAGGAGTAGCCCAGGTTATCGACGGCGTCGGAGACGGTATCCACTTTGCGCCCACTTCGGCGCGCATTCGCCAGGTAACCGGTAGCGATGATCTTGTTCCAATGATCCGGCTCGGAGGTCGAAGGCAGCAGATCGCCGGCGATCTGTTCGCGAACAAATTGATCGTAGGGCTTGTCTTCTATGTAGGATTGAATCACCCAGTCGCGATACTTGTAGGAGTCAGGAACCGGATAGTCCGCTCCGTCCCCGGCGGTGTCGGCAAAACGCACGACATCCAGCCACATGCGCCCCCACCGCTCCCCGTAGGCTTTCGATGCAAGGAGCCGATCGATCAGATGCTCATATGCCTGCGGAGATTTGTCGGCCAGAAATTTCTGGATCTCGTCGGGAGTGGGCGGCAGCCCGGTCAAATCCAGCGTGACCCGGCGCGCCAAGATGCGCTTGTCCGCGTCCTTCGCGGGAACCAATTTCTTGTCTTCGAGCTTCGCCAGGACGAACCGGTCAATATCGTTATGAGCCCACGCCGTGTTTTTGTTTGCCGGAATCTCTGGCTTCACAACCTTCTGAAGCGACCAGAAAGCACGCTGCTTGTCCGTGATCACGGGCGCAGCCGTCGGAGCCTTGTCCGGCCAGGGAGCTCCATCCTGGATCCACTGTTCAATGGCGCGGACATCTTCGGCGGCCAGTTCGCTGGGCGGCGGCATGCGCAAACGACTGTCGCTGTAGTGAATTGCTTTGACGAGGAGGCTTTCTTCGGGTTTCCCAGGAACGATCGCGGGCCCGCGCGTTCCGCCCTTCAAGAGAGCATCGCGCGAATCGACTCGCAAGCCGCTGGTCTGGGCTGCGGTATGACACGCATAACAATTCTTCGCGAAAACGGGCCGGACTTTGGTCTCAAAGAAATCCTCAGCCGGGGTGGCGCCAACTGCGCTGGTTAACGGTAGTAGAATTCCTGCAGTACACCAAAACCAGCGAATCGAGAGATAGCTTTTCTGCATGCGACCATTTCCTCCCCAGTGAACGGGATCCCTTTCAGTTTCTCAAACGGAGGCAAAGAAGCTGCAACGTGGCAACACACGAACCGGGACGATCCAACAAGATGCCGCGCCAGTTATTTAGGGAGTCTACATTTATATTGCAATTTTGTCAAGCGCCTTGCGGCTGCAACTTTGACAGAGTGGAATTATCATCGTAATACACTAAATCTAAAATGCTTTGCCCCGATGCGCAGGTATTGGACGCTAGACCTCATTCAAAAAATCTTATTGACACTCTTACAATAATTTTATAAGGTAAGAATCGATACTACGTTCTCCCCATGAAACCCAGATCGTCCGAGAGGATCATTGAAACCACTGCGCGCCATACTTATGTAACCTGGCGAGCTCAAAAAGGCTGGGCGCCGCTACACATAACGGATGCCAAAGAGTGCTACTTTTTCGATTCCACGGGGAAACGTTATCTGGATTTTTCCGCCCAGCTTATGTGCGTGGCACTGGGGCACAAAAACGAAGCGGTCATTCAGGCAATTGAAAAGCAGGCCCGCCAGCTTGCCTACATTTCTCCCAGTTACGCGACGGATGTCCGGGCCGATCTTGCAGAACTCCTACTGGAAGTACTGCCACGAGGCTTGGAGAAATTCTTTTTTACAACGTCGGGGACTGACGCGAACGAGGCGGCCTTTAAAATTGCGCGGATGGTGACGGGGCGCGCAAAGATAATCTCTCGCTACCGATCTTACCATGGTTCGACATCCGGCTCCATTGCGGCGACGGGCGACCAGCGGCGCTGGGCGTCGGAACCCTCGGCCAAGGGATCTGGTGTGATCTTTGGTCCTGAAGTGAATTGTTTCAAATGCCCGCTGCAACACACCTATCCGTCGTGCGATGTGGCTTGCGCCAGCTACATCGATCACATGATCGAAAACGAGAACGACGTTGCGGCCGTCGTGGTGGAGCCGGTTGTCGGAACCAATGGCGTCCTGATTCCGCCTCCGGAATACATGCCGCGCCTGCGTGAAATTTGCGATCGCCATGGTGTTCTGTTGATCGCCGACGAAGTCATGTCAGGGTGGGGACGCACCGGAAAGTGGTTTGCGATGGATCACTGGGGCGTGACTCCTGACATTTTGGTAACTGCTAAGGGCATCACCAGCGCTTACGCACCATTGGGACTGTGCGCGACCACGGAAAGAGTGGCCTCCTACTTTGACGATCATTATTTTGCGATCGGCCACACGTACGAGGCGCACCCGCTGATGCTGGCTGCGGCAACCGCGACGATCCGCGAGCTGAAGCGGTTAGATCTGGTTGAGCGTGCGCGGGAGATGGGGACTTATATGGGCACGCGGCTCCGTGAATTGCAGAGCCGTCATCCATCTGTTGGAGAAGTGCGTGGCCTGGGTCTATTCTGGGCCGTGGATTTAGTGAAGGATCCCGTCCTGAGGACTCCGTTCAACACCAAGGCCGACAAGATTGCGGGGAAGAGCCTGGTGATCGATCAGGTGGCTGCGCACATGATGAAGAACGGTGTTGCGGTGCAATCCTGGATCAGCCATTTAGTGATTGCTCCGCCGCTAATCATCACCCGTGAAGAAATTGACTTCGCCGTGAGCGCAATGGATCAAGCGCTTGAAATCGCAGACCAGGCGTTAGCCCTGGAGACGCGCGACCTAGCGCGGACTCCTTAAGTTTGGATTTGCGTGCAAACATATTCGGTTACATCCGTTTGTTCATCCCTTGCACATGTTGTTAGGATGACGGATGGTGACCTTTTGAACAGAGACAAGACGGAATCCGAAAAAACAGACTCCGCCGCTCCCAGCTCGCAAAGCCACAGTTCTTATGGGGGTCTTCTCACAGTTGGTCAAACGGCGCGTATCTTGGGCATCAGCGCCTCCACTCTGCGAGGCTGGGAGAGCGTTGGCTTGGTCACCCCAGCTCGCAGCAATGGGCGTTTCCGCATGTACACACCGGAGATGCTGGAAGTTCTAAAGCGCATCAAGTACCTGCGCGATGTCAAGCGGCTGGGTGTTCCGGGGATCAAAGAAGCTCTGGGCTCGCCCGACGTTCCTGCCGCTCCCGAAAAGCGGGTGCGCGGAGAGATGGGCCCCAAACTTCGCAAGATGCGGGTGCGCTGCAAGCTAAGCTTGGCGGAAGCCGCGCAGCTGGCGAACATATCGGTGGGATTCCTGAGTTCTATTGAGTTATCGCGTGCGCATCCCTCCGTCGCCACTCTGCAGCGGCTGGTAGCAGCCTACGGAACCACAGTCTTGGATCTCTATGATTTACCCAGACGCGCCAGCCGCCTGGTCCGGCCGTCCGACCGCCGTGCGCTTGAAACTGCAAGCGGCGTACGCATGGAAGTGCTCTCGTTCGGAACGGCGATGCTCGAATGTATGCTCTTCCGAGTGCCTCCCGGCACAGGTAGCGGCGGCGCCTATTCGCATGCTGGCGAGGAGTTTATCCACCTGATCTCCGGAACGCTCGAAGTTTGGCTCGACGAGATTGAAGGCTATACGCTGGCACCCGGCGACAGTCTCTGGTTCGCAAGTACGAGCGGCCATCGTTTTTTCAACCCGGCGGACCGGGAGGCGGTTCTGATCTGGGTGAATACGCCCCCAACTTTTTAGCAAGTCAAGGTTTATGGCGCTCCTGATTCGCAATGCGGACATTGTCACCCCGGACTCCCGTTTCCGCGGCGACATATACGCCGAGAATGAGACGATCACTCGCATCGGTCGCGATTTGGGTGCGCCACCGGATGCGGAGGTCATCGACGCCACGGGGAAGCTCGTATTTCCCGGCTTCATCGATCCGCACGTCCATATCTATCTGCCATTCATGGCGACGTTCGCCAAGGATACCCATGAGACAGGAAGCATCGCGGCCCTGGCAGGTGGGACCACCACCTACATTGAGATGTGCTGCCCTTCCCGCAATGACGATGCACTCGAAGGGTACAACCTGTGGAAGTCGAAAGCCGACGGTTCCAGTGCCTGCGATTTTTCTTTCCACATGTCGGTTACCAAGTTCGGGGATCAGACCGAAAACCAGTTGCGCGAGATTGTCGCCGACGGCATTGCGTCCTTCAAGATCTTTCTGGCCTACAAGAATTTCTTTGGCGTTGACGACGGCGAGATGTACCAGACTTTGCAATTGGCGCGAAAGCTGGGCGTGATCGTGACAGCACACTGTGAAAACGCAGAGTTAATCGGACGGTTGCAACAACTTTTGCTGGCCCAAGGCAAGATTGGGCCGGAATGGCATGAGCCCAGTCGCCCGGAATCGGTGGAGGCGGAAGGGACCAATCGTTTCGCCACCTTCCTAGAAAACACGGGTGCGGCGGGCTACGTTGTCCACCTTTCCTCTGAGGGAGCGTTGAACGCAGCAGGGGCCGCCAAGTCGCGCGGCGTGCGGATCTGGGTGGAATCGGTTCTTCCGCATCTTTTGCTGGATAAAACCTACGCCGAGCGGCCGGGCGTAGAGGGAATGAAGCACGTGATGTCGCCTCCCCTCCGCGACCGGCGCAATCAGAAGATCCTTTGGGATGCGCTAGCGGCGGGCTTGGTCGACACCGTCGCTACGGACCATTGCCCCTTCGACACGGCACAGAAGCTACTAGGTAAGGATGGCTTTACACAGATCCCCAACGGGATACCGGGTATTGAGGAGCGCGTGAGTCTGCTGTATACCTATGGCGTCAGCCGCGGGAATTTGGATCTGCACCGCTTTGTGGATGCCGCCAGCACTCGTGCCGCCAAGCTGTTCGGTTTGTTTCCACGCAAGGGAACGATCGCGCCGGGCAGCGATGCGGATCTGGTGATTTTCGATCCGTCCTATCGTGGAATTGTTTCCGCGGCCACTCACCACACGAATTGCGACTATAGCGGTTTTGAAGGATTCGCGGTCGACGGGCGTCCGTCTGTAGTTACTGTCCGAGGCAAAGTGCAAGTGCGCGACGGCAAGTTCGTCGGCGAACTCGGGCGGGGGCGGCTTCTGAAACGCGATCCCGCGTACTTCTAAGGACTCATATCGGCACATCATGACTGTCAACCCAGGGCGCACCATTGTCGAGCTGAAGGAATTGCGCGCGCTCACCGCTGACGAAAATGGCGCGCAGCGGATCGCCTGGACCGACACCTGGCTCAAAGCGCGCGAGTGGTTCACAACCAAACTCGCGGGGCTTCCAGTGGAGAGTCACTACGATGCCGCAGGCAACCGCTGGATCACGCTGCCCGGTGCTTCAAAGAAATCACTGCTTCTCGGAAGCCATCTCGATTCCGTCCCCAACGGCGGGTGGCTAGACGGTTGCCTGGGCGTGATGACGGGGCTCGAAGTGTTGCGCGGATTCGCCGAAGCGCATGATGGGCATCCGCCTGTGACCATCCGGCTGGTGGATTGGGCGGATGAAGAAGGCGCGCGCTTTGGCCGCAGCTTGCTGGGTTCCTCGGCCTTCGCGGGAACGCACTCCGTTGCAGCGGACCGCGGCAAGACCGACAAGGACGGCATTCGCATGGAGGACGCCGTCCGCCGCTGCGGTTTCGATATGGATCGCTTCCCCGAAGCCGCACGGGAACGCGAAAACGCCTCGGCGTATTTGGAGCTGCACATCGAGCAGGGTCCTGTGCTGGAAAATTTGGGACTCCCGCTGGGTGTGGTGCTGGGCACCAAAGGCGTGGAGCGCCATTCGATCACGTTTCACGGGCAGGAGGCGCACTCAGGTTCCACGCCGATGAAAGTCCGCCGCGATGCCCTGGCAGCCGCTGCCAAGCTGGCCCTCGAAATTCGCACCATCGCCGGGAAACATTCCGATGCCGTCTGCACGATGGGCAGCGTCAAGACCTATCCGGGAATCGTCACCGCCGTGGTGGGACGCTGCGAGACCACACTCGACCAGCGCGATCTCGACGGCGCCATTCTTGCGGCGATGTACGAGGAAGCCCGCCAAGCGAGCGAGCGCTTCGCGCAAGAGGAACGCTGCAGCGTCGAATGGTCACGCATCTGGAGCATTGAGCCCATCGCCTTTCATCCTAAGCTCATCGAGCTGTGCGAGGCCGCCGTGAGGGATACCGCCGGGACGGCGCATTATCTGCCGTCAGGCCCTTTGCATGATGCCGCTGAGGTATCGAGAGCCGGTATTCCAACGGTGATGATGTTCGTCCAATCGCTGAAAGGCATTAGCCACAATAAGATTGAAGATACCCGCGAGGCGGACCTGGCGCTGGCGGTCACAGCGTTTGCGAACCTCGCCAAGCGAACCGCGGATTGGATTTCTGGAGCATGATTTCGAAGCAGGAGGGTAATGTATATGGCAGTTGCGGATGTTGGCGTTAGAGTCAGAGCGGTGAACCATTGGATCGGAGGGCGCCTGGTCCCTTCGGCATCCGGACGCTCCGGCGTGGTGTGGAACCCGGCGACCGGTGAGGCGCAGGCTAAGGTCGATTTCGCGAGTGTCGAGGATGTCGATCGCGCCGTCGATTCCGCCAAACGCGCGTTTGTGGAGTGGCGCGCCACGCCGCTGTCGCGCCGCTCCGAAGTAATGTTCAAGATGCGCGAGCTGGTGGATGCGAACCGCCGCCAAATCGCGGAACTACTAACACTTGAGCATGGCAAGACTATCCCCGATGCCATGGGCGAGGTGGCGCGCGGTTTGGAGAATCTTGAATTCGCATGCGGCGTCCCGCATCTGCTGAAGGGAGACTTCTCCGAGCAATCCAGCCGCGGGATTGACACCTACCAAATCCACCAGCCGCTGGGCGTAGTTGCCGGCATTACGCCCTTTAACTTTCCGGCGATGGTACCGATGTGGATGTTTGGCAACGCCATCGCTTGCGGGAATGCGTTCATTCTCAAACCTTCGGAAAAAGATCCTTCGGTCAGCTTGTTCATCGCCGAACTGCTGCAAAGAGCCGGTGTGCCCGATGGCATCTTCAACGTGGTGCAGGGCGACAAGGTCGCGGTAGACCGTCTGCTGGAGCATCCCGATGTGAAGGCCATCAGTTTCGTGGGATCGACTCCGGTCGCGCGATCGATCTACGAAACCGCAACCCGCAACGGCAAACGAGTGCAGGCTCTGGGCGGCGCCAAGAATCACATGTTGGTGCTCCCCGACGCCGACGTCCCCATGGCTGCGGACGCGGCCATCTCCGCCGCTTACGGCTCCGCAGGAGAGCGCTGCATGGCGATCTCCGTGGTGGTGGCTGTAGGTGCCGTGGCCGACCCGCTGGTCTCCGCGATTCGCGAGAGAATCGCCCGCATTAAGGTTGGTCCGGGCATGGAAGAGGGCAACGAAATGGGCCCTCTCATCACGCGGGAACACCGCGACAATGTGGCGTCCTACGTTGCCAATGCAGCTTCCGAAGGGGCAACGGTTGCCGTCGACGGCCGCCAGGACACCGCCACGAAGTCCCCCGGCTTTTTCCTGGGGCCCTCGCTTTTGGACCAAGTACAACCTGGCATGAGTTGCTATCGCGATGAGATCTTCGGACCGGTGCTGGGTATGGTTCGCGTAGACACTTATGCCGAGGCGCTTCGCCTCGTGAACGAGAATCCGTACGGCAATGGCGTTGCGATCTTCACTCGTGACGGCGGCGCGGCGCGGCAGTTCCAATTCGATGTCGACGCCGGAATGGTGGGCATCAACGTTCCGATTCCGGTTCCCGTGGCTTACTACAGTTTTGGAGGATGGAAGGCCTCTCTTTTCGGCGACCTGCATATGTATGGACCAGAAGGCATACAGTTCTATACGAAGTCCAAAGTAGTGACGAGCCGGTGGCCCGATCCCGGAACCAGCAAAATGGACCTGGGATTCCCGCAGTCCCGATAGCCTGAATCGATTTCCCGCGCCACGGCGCCGCGTGAGCCAGGTCGCTCTCCAGAAGACTATAGATGGAGGAAGCATGGCAGTAGCAAAAACACACGACGAGTCGCTTTACAACGAAGACCTAGCGCCGATCCCCATGGCGAGTCGTACCTGGGGTCTCTACAATTACGTCTCCCTTTGGGTCGCTATGAGCGTGTGCATCCCCACGTACATGCTTGCCTCGGGACTGATCGCCGGCGGCATGAGTTGGTGGCAAGCCATCGGCACTATCCTGCTGGGCAATCTGATCGTGCTGATTCCGATGTTGCTAAATGCGCATGCTGGCACTCGCTACGGAATTCCCTTCCCCGTGTTCGTGCGGGCATCCTTCGGAGTTCGTGGAGCGAACGTGCCTGCCGTCCTGCGGGCGCTCGTGGCTTGCGGGTGGTTCGGTATCCAGACTTGGATCGGCGGCCAGGCGATCTATACCATGCTTGGCATCGTATGGCCGGCGGCGCGATCTTCCGAGGCTGGAGTTTGGATTTGCTTTTTCACCTTCTGGGCGTTGAATATGTTCGTCATCTGGCGCGGGATTGAGACCATCAAATATCTGGAAGGTATTGCGGCTCCATTCATGCTGGCCGTGGGCCTGCTCTTGCTGTGGTGGATCACCAGTCAAGCAGGGGGCCTGGGGCCCGTGCTCAAGGCTCCCAGCAAATTTAACTCAATCCAGGAATTCATCCACTTCTTTATTCCGTCACTCACCGGCATGGTCGGATTTTGGGCGACCGTGGCTCTGAACATACCCGACTTCACGCGCTACGCGCGTTCCCAGCGCGACCAGATGTTGGGCCAGGCCATCGGGCTTCCTACCGCCATGACGCTCTACTCTTTTATAGGCGTCGCGGTGACTTCCGCGTCCGTGGTGATTTTCGGAGAAGCGATCTGGGATCCAGTCACGCTTTTAGGGAGATTCAATCGGCCTGGAATTGCATTCGTCGCACTTATTGCGTTGTTGGTAGCTACGCTTAACACTAACGTGGCCGCCAACGTGGTCTCGCCGTCAAATGATTTCTCCAACCTGAACCCGCGGCGCATATCATTCCGCACTGGCGGATTCATCACAGGCATCATCGGAGTTCTGCTGATGCCCTGGAAGCTTCTCAGCAGCTTCAGCGCCTACATCTTCGGATGGCTGGTCGGGTATTCCGGCCTGCTCGGTCCGATCGCCGGCATCATGATCGCGGACTATTTTGTGCTGAGAAAAGGCGAACTCAACGTGGATGCACTTTATAGCGCTACAGGCGAATACTCATACTCGCGAGGTGTAAACTGGCGCGCCCTGGCCGCGCTGGCCGCCGGAATCATCATCGCTTTGGTCGGGCTGTTCGTGGAACCGCTCCACTGGCTCTATGACTATGCTTGGTTTGTCGGGTTTTTCGTAGCCGCGGGAGTGTACCTTTTGCTGATGAAGGGCGAGCGGTAGAATGAGGTCACATGCTCATCGCCGGTCTGCTCTTCTTCTTTTCCGGACTGCTCGATACTAAGCCCGCGCCCGTTTTCACGGACGTGTACTTCGGAACGCAAGGACCTTATCGCTTTCTTGTCGATACGGGAGCCGAGACCAGCCTGATTGATCCCGCGCTCGCCACGAAGCTGCGTCTTCAACCCACGTTCCGCGCCGAGGTTCTCACGGCGCAGAACAGGCGGCTGGTGCCCGGGACAAAAGTGACCAATCTGAGGCTGGGAAACCAGGCGATTCCAGAAACCGAGCTTCTCTTTTATGACGTTGCGGCAGCCCGGCGTCTCGATCCCTCCGTCAAAGGGCTCCTCGGACTAAGCGCTCTTACCGGCTTTAACTTCACCTTGTCCCCCGGCAGCGGACAAATGGATGCCGGCGCGAAACGGCCGGCTGGAGAAGTGGTCCCTTTCTCTAAGATTGATGGCCGCATGGCAGTGAAGGCTCGCATGGGCACGGAAACCCTGACTTTGATCCTGGATTCCGGCAGCACGCACATAGTCCTCTTTCGCATGCCCGTCGCCATGGCAAGAACACATCCCGTGTCCACGACGTTCAGTACGCTCGACGGGGCCCGCAGCGTAGTGCCGACCTGCTGGACCGAGGATATGTTCTTTACGGAACGCTTGCGCGTCGGCATGCTGCCGGCCGCCATCGTCGAGCGGAAGGACACACAAGCGGAAGGTTTGCTTCCCGCCTCCGTGTTCAAGAAAGTCTACGTGGATCAGGAGCGCAGCGAACTCGTCCTGGTTCGCTGACCTCCGGCTGTTTACGAGCGCAGTCCGCTATAATAGCGCCGATGTGGATAGCGGCACGAATCGGCCTGGCCGCATGGTTTGTTCCCGTTCTGGCTCTGGGTCAACCCAGTTTCGATGCGGCAGTCAAGACGGGCGATCGAATGCCGCGACTGCACAGTTTGCTCGCCAGCCGGCACGGCCAAGTGGTCCTGGAACATTATTTTCATGGCGCCAGCGCCGCTAGCCATGAGAACGTTAAGTCAGCCGCAAAGAGTGTGATCTCCGCTCTGGTGGGAATCGCAATCGAGCGCAAGCTACTGCCTGGCGTGGACGTCCCCATTGCCTCCTATTTCCCCGAGCTAACGGCTCCTAATGTCGACCCGCGCAAACGCAAAATCACTATCGAAGACTTGCTCACGATGCGTTCGGGACTAGTGGAGACTAACCGAGGATACGGCGCCTGGGTGCGAAGCTCCAATTGGGTGCAGTATCTGTTGACGCGTCCGCTTCAGCAAGAGCCAGGCGAGCCCATGAATTACAACACGGGTAACACTCATCTGCTCTCGGCGATTCTGACGAAAGTGAGCGGCAGCGACACTTGGACCTTCGCGCAGAATGTGCTCGCCGGGCCGCTAGGCATTACACTCGCCAAGTGGCCGCGGGATCCACAGGGTGTGTATTTCGGCGGCAACGATATGCTGCTAACGCCGCGGCAGATGCTGAAATTCGGCGAGCTCTATCTTCATCAGGGGCGCAGCGGCGACCGTCAGATCGTTCCTTCGTCCTGGGTGAAGGCCTCCTGGATACCGCGCACGCGATCGCTGCGCAGCGGCCAGCTATACGGCTACGGCTGGTGGATCACGGAACTCGCTGGTCAGTCAGTCGAATTTGCGTGGGGCTTCGGCGGCCAGTACATATTTGTTGTGCCCAGCCTGGACCTGGTAGTGGTGACGACCTCGTCTGTCGCGCTGGGGGATGACCGCCGCGAGTACCGCCTGGATCTCTTCGAGATGGTGGGAAGAAGTGTGATCGGGGAAATTGCGAAGGGTATTTGAAAACCGGGACGAGTTGCCCGATGATCGGGCAACTCGTCGCGTGAAGTTATTGCTTACTCCCAGGGAAAATAGAGTGGGATCGGCAGAAACTGCCGCTGGAAATCGATGTTCGCAGCAGCCTCATCGATCGCGAAGGCGTAGATCTGGGTAGGAAAGGTCGTGTTCAGATCGTTATCGCTGACAAGATAGAGTACATGACGGCCATCGGGAAGATCTGGACCCCATGCCATCCCCTCCATCTTCTCCGCGATAACCTGCTTGATCGTGTTCGTGGCATCCACCTTGTAGGAAGGATCGAGCAAATCAAGAAACAAGACCTTACTAACGGGAACGACGGGCGGCACTAGGCCGGCCAAACCGGCGGCGGTATCAGGAAGAGAATCGACATCCGATACGTCCGTGGCTCCGTCTAGATCGATCTTGTAGATTCTCTTCAGCCCGCAACAGTTTGATCCGGATGTCGAAAACGCGTCGGCACCCGGGGTGACAAGGCTCCGGTTATCTCTCTCCAGAACCAGGAATTCGTGATTGTTGATGGCCAGGATCTCGCTCACACCTTTACCCTGGCTGATCTTGTCCATCGTGTACACGAACTCCTTCGTTCGGCCCGTCAGCAGATCGTACCTTAAAATCCGGTTGTTCAAGCCCTTGCGGCCGGGAGGAGTGTTGCCGTCAAGGCCGTTGTCCTGAATCAAAGCATTTTGCATGATTCCCACCAGATAGCGGCCATTCGGCGTGATGGCGAGGCCCTCCATCCCGCGATTTGCCTGGCGGCCGGTATCATTTCCGCCGCCCGGGGGAGGTGGAAGAGCGGTGGTCGGGTACAACTCGAAGGAATTGCCCGCGGAATCCAATTGCCCGGTCGGATTCGAGATCAGAAATTTAGAGGGCACGTGAAGCCGGCGGATCAAGCGACCCTGCGCCGTGAACTCGTTAATATAAGGCCCGTATTCGTCGGAGACCAAGAAGGTGTGGTAGAAAGTGGCCACTACACCTTCTGGATCGAATCGGCGCGTTGCCAGCCGGTTCACCACGTTGAACGCCGAGGAATCGCCAACGAGATTCTGATTCGCTTCGTTCTTCAGGAAACGCGTATCCAGCAGCGTCGTGGAGATGTTAAAGGCCCCGGAGCTCGGGTTCACCGTTGTATCTAACTTGATTCGGAGAAAATAGAAGCGGTCGAGGTAAGGAATGTTGGTGCGGCCATCGAACGGGCCCCGGTCCGGAGTCGCGAGAAATACACCGTTATGCCCGGTGTACGTGATCGCCGAGCCGAAACCACCGAGAGTCTTCTTATCGATGCAGTTGGCAGGGATGTCTATCGAACAAATATTGCCCGTAAGGCCGGAACTGTCGAGTGCATTCCCCGCAATCTGGCCTCTGCCGATAAAGGTGACTCCGGGATCTGCCGCCCAAAGTGAAGACGCAGCCAGTGCCACTGCGGCCAGCGCCGCTTTTCTGCAAGCTTTCATGTTCTCTCCTTGATGAGACGTAGGGTCTCAACGCAGGCTAGCAACGATTTATGAAAATGCAGTTAAGCGGCCATGACGTTCTAGTTTCTTCAATCAATTTGCAATGTGCGCGTACTAGTACATAGTCCGCTGGCAAACCACACCAGATGTTCTTACAAGAATCCTAGCTTTTGCACCGCGAAATTCGGCAAGTTTGGAAACACGGTACTGAGGCTGCTATCGGGCACGCCGAACCAGGACGCCATCGTGGCAGCGTATTGATCGAGCGAAGTGGACGGCAGCCAGACACCGCGATTGCTGACGTCGTCGGGACCTTGCAGCGCCATCGTCGGGAACGTGCCATAGGCGTCGCCGCCTTTGATGGCTCCGCCGATGACAAATTGATGTCCTCCCCAGGCGTGGTCCGAACCATTGGTGGCGCTGGAATTGCCGGTGCGGTTGAATTCAGATTCGGTAAAGGTCACTACATTCTGCTCCACGCCGAGCTCCCCCAAGGCCGATTGGAACGCGCCGATTGCGCCGTCCAGTTGCGCCAGCAGCGGGGCCTGATCCTGAACCAGGTTGCTGTGGTTGTCGAAGCCGCCAATGCTCGCGAAGAAGATCTGGCGATCCATGCCCAGCGCGCCGCGCACTTGAATCACTTTTGCCACCTGAGCGAGCTGTTGGCCCAGACCGGTGTTGGGGAAAATGGTGGTAAGCGGTGTTCCGCTGGTGAGAGCCCGATTGATCTCCTGCGCGGATTTGAGAGCATTGGCCAGCACGCCTTGGCTCGATCCGATCAGCTGCACGCCGGAATCGAAAGTAAGGATCTGCTGCAGCGCCTGAAAACGGGCGTCCATCGCGGCCTGACCGCCGAAGCTATTCAGGCCGAAATTCGATCCCGGAGAAATGCTGACGCCGCCGGTGATCGCTCCGGTGAGCAGCGCCGAATTGCCGGCCACCGAAACTCCGGCCGCGAACGGTGTGATAGGAGCAACCACATCGTTCACGCGGCCGCCCCATCCGGTTCCTCCGGCGATAGTGGGGTTGGCGGTCTGCCACTGCGATTGTTGGTCGGAATGCGAATAGAGATTTCGCGGAAGGGCAACGGAACCGCTTTGATACTGGCTCTTTGTGGTGGGCCGCACGAGCGTGCCCACGTTGAAAATCATAGCGGCCTTTTTCTGGGTTTCGTAGAGCTGTTTTATCTGGACCAACGACGGATGGAGACCGTAAGGCGTACCCCCATTGGCTCCCACAGGCAAAAGCGTATTCTGTGGCAGCGCCAAACCGCCACGCACGTTGCTATAGCCCGTGTAGCCCGAACCCATGGGCACGATGGTGTTGTTGGAATCGTTCCCGCCGAACATGAATACACATACCAAGGC
>CAZDGT010000307.1:0-1851 GCA_964504905.1 uncultured Bordetella sp.
GAAACAAATGGCTGACTTGCGTGAGGTGCAGATGGCGTTTGATCGCCGGATAACAGCGGACCTCAAAATGCGACAAGCCTAATTCGCTCTTCTCGTCTTGCAAGCAGCGCTCGATGGGCCAACGGCCAAAAGCCACATGCAAAATGGCCTGGGTGTAACTCGCAGTTCTCTAGGCCGCAGATTTCCGATATAGCCGGGCTTGCTCAGTTTCGATGTGGTAGTTTGTGAAGTCTTGCCAGTTGCCGTTGAGGTAGATCGCTCGCAGGTGCAGCATGGCTTGGGCGCCGTTGACCGTCCAGCGCATGCCGGTGCATTCCAAGCGGTCTTTCACCAGGTGGCGGCAGGCGCCCTCGGCCACGCCGCTGCCGATGGGATACCCGGCCGCCAGGTACTTGTCGTACTGCATGTGGTCGCGGTTGTTCTCGTAGTAGGTGATGGCCGCGTTCAACCGCTTGCGCTTCTCCCCCTTGAGATTGTGCTCGTCGCGCAAACGCCGCAAGCCGCCGATCACGTAGCCGACTTTGCCTTCCAGCAGCATCCGCAGGCGGTGTGAAACAAACGAGGTGGCCTCGGGGCTGCGTTCCGCGTGAAAGCAATGCGCCGCCACCCACAAACGCTCCAGCACGTGGAACAAGTCCAGAACTCCCACGGCGCGCGGCAGCCATTCGCGGGCCACGTCCCACAGGGCTTTCTCGCCGTCCATCAAGCAGACCAGCGTCTTGCGGTGCTGGGGATCGCGCTGGCGACAGGCCACCGCCATTTCTGCAAACGTCCGCTCGCGGCCCGTTGCGCCTTGGCCTTCCAGGGCTTGCGTCATCTCGGCCCAGACTTGTTTATGTTGCGGGCGGGGGCGATCCTCCGCGCGTTGTTTGCGACAAACTTCGTCCACCACGTCGTCGGCCGTACGGTGAAACCGATCGATGCTGTACACCGCCCCCACGTAGGCCATTTGCTTCTTATTGGCTTTCTCGCCCTTGCCGCGCCGCGGGTGCGAGTTGTGAATACGCTCTTCCAGCGGCCGCCGCATCGGCACGCCTTTGCCATCGGCCGTGGCCACCAGAATCTCGCCCTCTTCCTTGCCGGGCGGCGGCGCCTTGGCGAGTTGAAACGCTTCGGCGTCTTGGGCCACACGCTGGTTCATCTGTTCGGCGGCGCGCTCGCTGGGGGCCAGGTTGAGCAGCGTCTTCAGCGACGTCACCGCTTCGCCAAACGACTCTTTCACACACAGGCGTTGCAGCCAGTCCTCCAGCACGTACGAGAAGTCGCCCGCGGGCAGACCCAGCCGCGCGTCCAGCGGCGCTTGCTCGACTTTCTGTCCCTCGCGGATGGCGTAGACGCGGCGTTTGATGAGCATTTCACCGAAGATCGACAGATAACGCCGCACGTGCGGCTCGGGGAGGCGGCGAAGCATGTGGTCGTCGAAGGAGAGTTCCGCTCCGGAATCGCCGTCGCCCTGGGCCGCGACGAATGCTTGAAGCAACGTCAGCCCCACCGCCAGCAACTGCGAGAACAATTCACGCTCCACTTCATCAATGCGCTGTTCGCCCTTCGCCGCCTGCTCGACAAAGCCACACATTTTTTGCAACTGCGACTGGGCCTTGAGAAAAGCCTGTTCTTGCGAGACAATCATGACTGGGCCTCCGTGAGGGTAGGATGGTTTTTCACCATCTCCGTTCTATCCTCCGAGGCCCAACTTTACATCCACCCGCTAGCACCACACGTAACTCCAACAACATCCACACGCTAGCACGCGAGAAGTGCGAGTTGCACCCAAATTAAAAGCGTGCAAGAAGCCATTCGTTATTTGATACGAAAACTGCTGTCGGAACCCCCGGGGGATTGATTTTCCTG
>CAZDGT010000308.1:0-7457 GCA_964504905.1 uncultured Bordetella sp.
AGCGCTATGCGGCCTGGTCGCCATGCACTTCGATCTCTTCGGGATCGACTCCATCCAGCGCTGGCTCCGGCAGCTTTCCCGCGAAGTTTGCCCAAGCCCACCAGAACGCGGTGGACATGCTGAAGAGAGCGGACACGGCTCCGATGGTACGCGGGCTTGCGTGGTCTGAGGCCCACCCCGCCACACTCATCGAGACCATCATGGTCATCCAGGTCCAGGTTTCGACCGTGGAGAAGACGCGGCCGCGAAAATCGTGCGCCACATGGCGCAGAAGCTGTGAAGAATTGCACACGGCGCTGACACCTATGGCCGCCCGAGACATGCCGATGCAGAAGATGGCGGCGGCGAACGATGGCGACAGGCTGAACAGCAGGAAGAAGAGGCCGTGAACGATGTAACAGATGGAAATGGTGATCTTATACGCCGAGTAACTGAGCCGCGGGAAGAGTCGATGCGCTACCGTCGCACCCACAATGAGGCCGACACCGGCCGAGCCCCACATGGCCCCGATGCCGATAGAGCCGCGCTGGAAGACGACATCGCCGAAGAGGCTGAGGAGGATCTGCGCCGCGCCGCCACCGGTCGCCCAGCCGACGCTGATGAGTCCGATGCCGAAAATCAGGGGAGTCGCACGCATGTAGCGTAAGCCCTCGACGTACTCGTGCCAGGGGCGTACGATGCGATCTTCCGTGATCGATTCATGAACCGGCACCGCGCGTTTTGGCAGAAAGCCTCCGGGAACGCGAAGCTGCCAGATACACACCGCCGAGAACAAAAATGAGAAAGCATTGAACGCGAATGCTAGGGAATAGCCGCCGAGGACGGAGACGCCTCCCAGAAAAGAGCCGACGGCGAGGGCGGTCCACTGCGTGAGCTGCGTAAGCGAGTTCGCGGTGTGTAGTTCGTCGCGGGTAGCGATAGTAGGCAGGATCGACGCGCGACCGCTGGTGAAGAACGGGGACGCGAACATCAGCAAGCCGCTGAGTACGTAGAGCAGCCAGGTTCGTCCCTGGGGGATCGCCAGGATGAAGCACAGCGCGGTCGCGGCACGCACCAGGTCACTCAGGATCATGATGCGGCGGCGGTCCATGCGGTCTAGCAGGACGCCGGCGACGGGACCGGCCGGAAGCATGGAAATGGCCCGTGAGAGCAAGATCGCGGCGACCACCAAGCCCGAGTGTGTGTTGGCGAGCGCCAAACTGAAGACTGCGACGTTATTGAAGTTATCCCCGGCTTCACTGACAATCTGCCCGATCCACGCGAAACGATAGTTGCGGTTGGAGCGTAACAGCGACAGGAAGCCGCCGGACTTCAAGAGATGACTTCCTCCCGCACGGTAATGCTCTGGAGATAATCCATGTCGATCTCGTAACCGAAGCCGGGCGCAGTAGGAACCGTAATCGTTCCTTGGGGCGAGACTTCGACGGGCGGGTTGATGATGTCGCGCTTCCAATAGCGTTTGCTGGCCGAGACATCGCCGGGCAGTGTGAATCCGGGGAGGGTCGAAAGTGCGATATTGTGCGCGCGGCCAATGCCGGATTCAAGCATGCCTCCGCACCAGACCGGGATGCGGTGGGCGTGCGCGAAGTCGTGTATCTGCTTCGCAGCATGGAAGCCACCGACGCGGCCGAGCTTGATATTGAGAATTTGGCAGGCGTGCAGCGCGATGGCCTGCTCGGCGTGGTGCGGCGTCCGGATGCACTCGTCGAGACAAATCGGCGTCTGGATTCGAGTCTGTAAAATGGCGTGGTCGATGATGTCATCGTGTGCCAGCGGCTGCTCGATCATCATCAGGTTGAATTCGTCGAGTTGCCTCAGGTGCTCCGCATCGGCCGAGGTATATGCAGAGTTTGCGTCGGCCATCAGCGGGATGTCGGGGAACTTTTCGCGCACCTGCCGGACCACATCGACGTCCCAACCAGGCTTGATCTTGATCTTGATGCGCTGGTAGCCGGCGTCGACTTCGGTCTGAATCTTTTCGAGGAGCTGGGCGACGGAATCCTGAATCCCGATGGAGACACCGCACGCAACTTCTGCACGCGCGCCTCCACCGATTTGCTGAGCCAGCGGGACCCCCGCGCGGCGGGCTTCCAGATCCCAGACGGCAGCCTCCATGCCTCCGCGGCTCATGTAGTGACCGCGGATATGCTCCGTGCGATCATAAACTTCCGCGGCACTGTCAAAGTCATGGTTGAATACGCGTGGCGCGACGTAGTGAGTGAGAATTGGCCAGATGGATGCAGTCCATTCTTCGTTATAAAAGGGGTGCTCCCCGGCAGTGACTTCGCCCCAGCCGGAGAGGCCATCCGAGATCACTTCCACCAACACGATGGAGCGCTCGTAGGTGCGGCTGAAGCTGGTCTCAAAGAAATGCACCAGCGGCATGCGGATCTGGCGGAGAACGATGCGGTCTATTCGGAAGGCCATGATGAGAATAGGTAGGTGCCGAAGTCGGCGGAGCGCTCAAAGCCGGTGACGGCGAGGCCGCTCGCGAAGTTTTCTTGAAACAGCCGCCCAACACGCTGTTGAATTTCCAGGACTTCGTCGGGGTTGGTGAGCCGTAGCCGGTCGAGGCCCGTCGGAACGGGAACACGCGAGAGCGGGGTCTGTTCCAGACGCGGGCGTTTTATGTACCATTCGGCGACGCAACGGTCCGTCGGCAGGCCTCCCCCGATGCGGCTGGACGTGATTCCGTAGTGGTTGGGAAGATAGTGGCGAATGACTGCTCCGAGCTTTGCGACGTTGAAGTAGGCGTTCTTGAGTTCTAGCGGGTCGAAGGTCCACTCGACGAGGTCGAATCCCCGAGCGAGAGCGTCGTCCCGCTGTGCCAGTTTAAGCATTCGGCCGGCGCCTGAATCGCGATACTCCGGAAGCACGCCAAGCATATGGCTGTGCAGATAGGCAGGTCCTTGAGTGGGCACACCCGGGATCGCGAGGCAAAACCCGCACATGAAGTTATCATCGAATGCTCCAAGAAGCTGGCCGCCGATGTCGCGTGCAACGACGAAGAAGCGGACGGGCAGGATATCCAGATCCTCCCATCCCCAGATCATACGTTGCAGGTTGACGGCGTCGGCAAACTCCTCGCGGCCGGAAAGCGCGCGGACGGTAATCATACTTCGTTGAGCTTGGCTGCTTGCCACAGCGCTTCCATTTCGTCGATCGAGGCCTGTTGAGGCGTCTTGCCGTGCGCGGCCAGACCTTCTTCCACGTGGGAGAACCGGCGGCGGAACTTGCTGTTGGTTTTACGAAGAGCCTGTTCGGGGTCTACCTTCAGGAAGCGCGCGATATTGACGACCACGAACAGCAGGTCCCCGATTTCGTCTTCGATGTCCGCAGGGTTGCCCGAGGCGCGCGCGGCGTCAATCTCTGCCAGTTCCTCGCCCAGCTTGTCGAAGACTTGCTCGACATTTTCCCAATCGAATCCGGCACCGGCGGCTTTGGCGGCGATTTTTTGCGCTTCTACTAATGCGGGCAGGGAACGAGGGACCCCTTCCAGCAGGCCCTTGGGACGCGGCTCGCCTTTGCTCTCTTTTTCGCCAGCCTTGATTTCATCCCAGCGCTTGAGCACGTCGTCCGCGGTCTTCGCATCGCCATCCGCGAACACGTGCGGGTGGCGGCGCACCAGCTTACTGTTGATGGCGTGGAGCGAGTCTGCGATATCGAAGCGGCCTTCTTCGGACGCCATCTGCGCGAAAAACACTGACTGCAGCAGCAGGTCGCCCAGCTCGTCGGCGAGCCCCTCCCAATCGCGGGCATCGATGGCATCGAGCACCTCGTAAGTTTCTTCCAGGAGGTACGGCTTGATGGTGTCGAAATTCTGCTCGCGATCCCACGGGCAGCCACCAGGCGCACGGAGCCGCGCCATGATTTCCACCAGACGAGCGAAGGCGGGTCCGGCGGGCTGCTTAGTCTCTTGCATGGGAATCCTCAGATTATCACGAGGGTACTGAAGAACTCGCTAGGTCAATTTCGCCGTCAGCATCCATTGCAGGACACCCGCTGGAGTGGGCCCGGTGCCCTGTACGTCGATTCGCGCCAACGCGCCTTTACGGAAATGAACCATGGCATGCGTCGAACCTAGCAGGTAGGCCACTGTCGCCGAAAACAGTGGTTCATGGCCGGCGAGCAGGATAGGGGATTCGTCACGATGCTCGCGAACTGCGTCCCAAACCTGCTGCGGGGAAGACTCCGGAGTAAGGGCCGGGGTGCGTAAGAGTTTTCCTTCGTAACCCAGTTCCCGGGCCGCGATTTCGGCGGTTTCCAGAGCCCGGCGCAGGGGGCTGGAAAGGATTAAAGACGGGCGAACACCAGCCTGATGGGCGCGCTCCAGTACCCGGCGCAGTTTGGCACGGCCCTCGTCGGTAAGGCGGCGGTCGGCATCGCGGCCCGTGGCGGCGTGATCTTCCGCAATGCCATGTCGCAGCAAGTAAATCTCCATAGAAGGACCATAATACGTGTTCTGGTATGCTGTAGTTGGAAAGGTAGGGATTAATCCACCTTATGACTCGACGTTTTCAGTTTGTCGTGGTTGCGTTCTCCTCCGCAGTGGTCGCGCTGCTGTTGTTCGGGGCAGTGGGCCGGAGTGCGTCACCGGATTCTCCCTACACCAACCTAGGCGTTTATAGCGAGGTCCTCTCGCGCATTAAAGCCGACTACGTCGAAGAGCCCGACATGAAAGCAGTGACGGTGGGAGCGATCAATGGAATGTTGGAATCGCTCGATCCCCACGCCAGCTATTTGAACGCCGATCAGTACAAGCAATACTTGAAAACCAAAGACGCGAAGAAAGCCGACGTTGGACTGGTCCTTTCCAAGCGGTTTGGTTACATGGCAGTGGAGGACGCCATCCCCGGTTCGCCCAGCGCGAAGGCTGGGTTCGGCACGGGCGACGTGATCGAATCGATCAACAATGTCTCTACGCGCGACATGCCGCTGGCATTCGCCGAGCAACTATTGCAGGGTGACGCCGGCACGGCAGTGGAATTCGGCGTTTTGCGCGTGCAGAAAACGGAAGCCCAAAAGATTAGCGTGGTGAGGGCGGCAATCACATATCCGCCTGTTACGGGCAGCTTGCAAGGACAGACTGGCGTGATCCAGGTGCAAACGCTGTTGCCGGGGCGCGTGAAAGACGTGGCGGCGCAGATTGCATCGCTCGAAAAGCAGGGCGCCAAAAAGTTTGTACTGGATCTGCGGCATTGCTCGACCGGTCCCACGGACGAAGGGATTGCTCTGGCGAATCTGTTCCAGGATAGCGGGCTGATTACCTACACGCTGGGGCAGAAGTCGGCGAAGCAGGAATTCCAGGCGCAAGCATCCAAAGCGGTCACCAAGCTGCCGCTGGTGGTGATCATCAATCGTTCCACGGCGGGCGGTGGTGAAGTTGCGGCGGCGGCGCTGCTCCACTCCAAGCGCGCTCAGCTGATTGGCGAACGTACCTATGGCGACGCGGCGGTGCGCAAAGCGGTGTCGCTGACCGATGGCAGTGCAGTGATTCTTTCGGTTGCAAAGTATTATTCGCCGGATGGTAAGTCGATCCAGGATAACGGCGTGACCCCCAATATCCTGCAGGCTGAGACGGAAGCGGCCGCGGCAGATGGCGCCGCGGATGACACCCTGCCCGATGTTGTGCCGGACGATTCCACCAAGAAGCCGACTGTCGACGAGTTGATGAACCGTGCGCTCAAGGCGCTCCCGTAGGAATTTAGACACCAATCATGCCGCTGTACGAATACCGCTGCAATAAGTGTGAGAAAAAATTCGAAGTCATTCGGAAATTCTCAGATCCACCGTTAACCGAACACGAAGGCTGCGGGGGATCGGTGGAGCAGATGCTCTCCGCGCCTGCTTTCCAGCTCAAGGGCACGGGCTGGTACGTCACCGATTATGCCAAGGCCGGGGCAAAACCTGCCTCTGACTCTGGAAGTAAGTCCGGCGAATCGGAGTCGAAGACGTCGGAGTCCAAAGGCTCCGACGGCAAAGCGGCCGATACCAAGACCAGTGACAAGCCCGCCAGCGAAAGCAAGAGCGAGGCGAAGACCGAAACGAAGCCCGCGGCGAGTACGACTAAGTCCGACTAGGCTCGGGCACTCAACGCTTGTTTCACACGCTCTGGAGTCAGCGGAATCTGCCGCAACCGGACGCCGGTCGCGTCGAAAATCGCGTTCCCGATGGCTGCGGCCATCACGGTGATGGATGTCTCGCCTGCGCCCGTCGCCTCCTCATCCGGATGGTTGAGCAGGACGCACTCGATCTTCGGGACCTCCATGCCCAACGGCAACGAGTGATACGTACGCCAGTCCACGGAAGTAATCTTATGATCATCCCAAGTGACTTCTTCGCCTAGCGCGCGACTCATGCCCTGCAGCGCGCCGCCCTCGGCTTGGTTGCGCAAGCCATCAGGGTTGGAGACCGGTCCCACATCGATGCCCGCCCAGATCCGCTTGACCACCACCTTGCCGGTATCCTGGTTCAACTCGATTTCGACGACGATGCCGGTGTATCCGTTATCGCCTTCATAGGCGACACACGCGACGCCGCGGCCCGTGACGACGCCAGTGTGTGGATTGCCAGGTCTGGGAGATGGACGAGCTTCCCACTTGGCCGCCTTCGCTGCCGCCTCGAGGACGCCGATCAGGCGCGGGTCACGGAGATGGCGCACGCGGAACTCCACAGGATCGGCCTTGACGCGCGCGGCAAGCTCATCCATGAAACTCTCGTGCGCGAAAGTATTTTGCAGACGCGCAGGAGAACGGAGCGGCCCGGTCCAGAAGGGTGAGACCACATTGTGGACCAGCACACTCTCGCTCTTGATCTTCCCCGCGCCGCCCGGGAATCCGTCAGGCCCGCCAACGCGCCCGGTGAAATACGAAGGAATCCCGTTGCTGCTATTGCTGTAGGTCTTCGGGTCTTGCGCGGGCGCTGGCGAGAACGGCGCGGGCTGGTATCCGATCAACATGCCGGTGATCACGTTCCCAGGAGTCGCCGGACCCGGCCGATTCCCCAGCGCCGGCGTCCACGATTCGTGTTCCCAAGCGATGATGTTGCCCTGCGCGTCGAGCCCCGCGCGTTCCTCAATCAGCCATGCATTGCCATAATTCTCCCAAGCCATCTCATCCTGGCGCGAAAGCTGCACGCGCACTGGCTTTCCTACAGCTTGCGAAAGAACGACAGCATCATAGGTGACGGTATCGGCGCCGTTCAACCCGTAACATCCCGATCCTCGCCGGAAGATGACGTGCACGTTTTCCGGCTTCATCCCCAGGATCATCGCCGACGCAGTCTTCTGGTACCAGACTCCTTGCGTCGGCGAATAGATCGTAGCCCGGTCGCTCTGAACATCCGCCACCGCGCAGGAGCTGCCCACCGATCCATGCATGTGATACGGATGATAGAAGGTGGACTTCAGCGTGGTCGCCGCGCCGGCCAAGGTCCGCTGCGTGTCTTTGGAATCGACG
>CAZDGT010000309.1:0-9024 GCA_964504905.1 uncultured Bordetella sp.
GCAAGGCAAGTTTATTTGTCGGGTATAGTCGCTTAACTCTCCCCATTAGTTCAGTCCCCCACCAGAAGTAGGAGATTCGCTCTTTCTCGGGCAGTCGTTCGTTTATTTTGCCGACCATAATGAATGAAAGCATATTGGCCAGAACCGCAGAGGATGCCATGAGCGAGGCAATGATGATAACCGGCAGCGGAACGTTCATAACGCACGCACACAAATTCTAGTTTGGGGTTCGATGGATCCTAGCCAGCGTCCACGCCGTCGAAGGAGCCGCCGCGAAATCCGACCTAAGGCTCGTGTCCAGAACTCGAAGCGGAAAATGTACTGGATAACTCCTTCGATCTGCGACTTAGTGCCCCACCGTCGCGATGATTTTCTGCGTGGTGGCTTCGGCGGCCTGCAGATTCGACAGCGCCTCTTCCCAGTTATGCGCCTTCAACGCCGTTGCCGCGTCGTCGTAAAGAGGCTGGAGGCGATTCATGGCCGTCGCGGTCTGCGCGTTGAGCGTCATGCCCCTTTGGACCAGATTCAGCCGCAACTGCTCCCCGTTGGTCCAGGTGGCGGCGGATCGCGCCACGTCGGTTTCGTAGCGGACCACCAAGTCGGCAGCGGTCTCCTGTTCCTCGTCGGGCACTTTACCCAGATTGGGCGCCAGCATCTGGAATGGCGGCTGTCCGGGTTTCGGAGGCGGCGGCAGGACCACCGGCAGTTGCTTGCCGGGATACGCGCACGGGAACGACGAAAACGCCGCTGCGACGCGCAACGCCACCACGCGAGCTTGCGGATCGGTAGCCGTAGCACTGACTGACGCCAAATAGGGCCCCATGCTGCGCGCCACTGCCAGGTTCGCGGCGTATTGAGCAGCCGCCAGTCCCGTGCAGTACGGAACGCCAAAGGTCAGGTAGCGCTCCATGCGCTCCATGTCGCGAGCGGAAACGCCAGCCGCCGGCATGCCGAGCATTCCGGTGGCACTGCGATACCAGCGCGGTCCCGGAATCTGAGCCTGCGCGCTAAACAGACTCGCGAGCAACAGCGCTGCAGACGCCAGCCGTTTCATACTTTACTTCCTGACGATATCGCCGGCGACGGGAGTGCCTGATCCGGCGTAGTTGCCCATGGAAATGCGATCGCGCACGGTTGTAATGGTAAGCGTGCCCAGCGGGGTGGTCTGCACATCCAAAACTTCGCCGGTGGTCGGATCTTTGATTTCCTTGCCCTTGTGATAAACCGTGAAGGTCTGCCCTGCACGCAACCCGGCAGCCGTTCCGGCATTGATCGTGATCATGTTCCCGCTCACATCCGCGACGCGCGCGTCGAGATCCATCTCGCGCCCTTCCGCGCCGCCGTTGAGGTTCGCCGAGTTAATATTCTCAGCCAGCTTGTTCACAGCGTCCATGGTGGCTTCACCGATGATGGTTTCCGCGAAGTTGGAGCTGGTCATGTTCACTCCGCCACCGGCCAGGACTCCACCGGCAAACATTGCCGCGCCAAAACCTTTGCTGGTGCGTTTGGATTCGCCCCGCGCCTCGCCGCTGCCCACTACTTCGCTGGTTTCCGCATCCACGATGCGATAGTTGAGCACGACGACGGCTTTGGCGTCCCCCTTGTAACCGCCTGCGGCCCCGCCGGCTCCGGGAACGAACACGCCTACGCCGCCACTGGTTTTGCGGTCATCGCGGCCGAACACCACGATATCGCCCATCAGCGTCAGATCAGCGCCGCGAATCTGCCCGACACGCGCGCCGGTTCCCTGTTTCACGCGATTGCTCGCCGCGAAATCCTGCTCCTTCATGATGTTGGCAACCTTGCGGCGCTCCACGACGGTGAACTTGCCACCTTCGGCGACGCGCTTCACCAGCATGGCCTGAATGCCCTGGCCGATATTCATCTGCGTTCCAAACACCGCCTGGACATAAGTCATGACGGTGGAATAATCAAATTCCTCGACCGCCATCGCTTTCTTCGTCTGCGCAGGAACCAGCGCTGCGCCAGCCAACAGGAGAGCCAACAGCTTGGATTTCATAAAGGAGCCTCCAGATTCTTGCTAGATTTTCTTGCGGGCGATGTAACCCACTTTTGCCGGCGATCCTGAGTACGTCCCCGTGGAGATCTTGTCGCGCACATTCGTGATCGTCATTTCGCCCACTTTGTTGGTGATGCGGTCGAGCACTTCCTTGGTGGTGGGGTCCTTCACTTCACGCACGATTTGGTGAATCTCGAACACTTCACCGACGTTCACTCCGTCGTTGCCGCCCGCAGCGATCACCAGCGTATTGCCGGTTACGTCCGCGACTGACGTCTCCACTTCACGCACGGTCTTCTTCATGTTGGCCGACTGTTCCTTCAGGATGTCCGCGAGCTTGTTGACACAATCCTGAGTGGCCTCGCCGATGATCGTCTGCGCGAAGTTGGAACTGGTCATATCCATCTGAACGCCCGCGATGCCTTTGCCGAGCGCGCCGCCGATGGCTCCGAGCGCGTTGCCTTTGCGGACGGATTCGCCGCGGGCTTCGCCAGTAGCGATCACTTCCGAAGTCTCTGCGTCGATCAGCCGGTAGGTGATGGCCACCACGGCCTTGTCTTCATTCTTGCTGGCTGCGATTCCACCAATCACGCTGCCGAACATGCCGCCGCCTTTGATGCTGCGCTTTTTATCGTCGCGGCCAAAAATGATGATGTCGCCGGAGAGCATGGCGTCCGCTCCGGAAATACGGCCCACTCGCGCGCCGCTGCCTTGCTTCACACGGTTGCCGGCGTTGAAGTCCTGTTCTTTAATGAGCGTGTCCATTTTGGCGCGCTCCACCACTACTAAGTTGTTGGCATCCGCGATCCGCTTCACGAGCATCGCCCGGATTCCTTTGCCGATATCCTGCTGTGTGTTGAAGACCGCCTGCACCTGAGTCTTCACCGTAGAATAATCGAACTCGTCCACAATCACGCGCTTCTTCTGCGCCTGCAATTGAGCCGCAGTGGGCGCGGCAGGCGGAGGCGGCGGGGCAACAGCTACGGGAGCCGGCTCGGGAGGAGGTGGCGGGGGCGCGGGAGCAGCGGGCGGCGGCGCGGCGGCTGCAGCGGGGGCCGGAGCGCTGGCGGGATCCAGCATGACTCCGATGAGATTCTCGGAAACGCCGGCGTTCTTCAGTTTCACCAAATCGGCCGGGCTCAGGTTGGCGGGCTTGTTCTCTCGCTGCAAAGTCCGAATGATCAGGTTTTCGGAAAGTCCCATCTTCACCGACTGGATAACGGCATCCACTGGCGAAGCGGCTGCGGGCTTCGCCGCAGCGGCCGGTTTGGGTGCTGCCGTAGCCGCCGGTTTCGGTGCTGCAGTGGCCGCCGGTTTCGGCGCCGCGGCGGGCGTCTGCGCGAGCGCAACCATCCCAAGAAAACTAAGTGATGCTAAGGAAACAAGTCTCATCACGATTCCTCCAAACCCAAGCATTACATCGGGTGCCACGCCAGATTCGTTTAGGCGAGCACACACACTCTCTGCACTGTATTGCTAGACAGTATGTCTGGCCTGAAGCATCGGTGTCAAGGGCACACATACCCCGCGCGGCCCGCGTTTACGGACGCTTGGTAAAGACCAGGCCATTCTGAATGGGCAGGAAATCTAACTCGCGGTCCAGCTCAAAACCTATGGGCTCGATTTCGCCGCGGATTTGTTCGATGGTCATCTTTTCCGTGTTATCAATCGACCCGAATTCCGCTTCGTCTGAATATTCGATTACCACCAGCCGCCCACCGGCCTTCAGAGCCTTTTTCACCGCCGCGATCATGGCTTCGGGTTCGGAAAACTCATGGTACGAGTTGGCGATGAAAACGAGATCGAGCGAGGCCGCCGGCAGCCCGGGATCGGTTTCTTTTCCTAGCTTGAGCTCGACATTCGCCAGGTTGTGCTTCTTTATCGCTGCCCCAGTCAGATCCAGCATGGACTTTTGTACATCGACGGCAAAAACTTTGCCCTTCGGTCCGACTTTTTCCGCCAGACGCCATGTGAAATAGCCGGTACCGGACCCCACATCCGCCACGAACGCCCCCGGGGGGATCTGCAGTGAGTTGATTAGGGTATCGGGACGTTCGTCGGCATCCCGGTCGATGCGGTTCAGAAAACCAATGTCGTTCCCAAACGAACGATCGGGCTCGCGAGTGCGCTTGATGCTCTCCGCAGGAACGGATCCGCGCAGGGTTCGAAGATAAGCTACCGTATCCGCAATTTCAGTGGCCGAAAACCGCGTAGCGTACGACGGCATGAGCGAGCGCTGTTCCCGGCGCGACGCTTTCAAGTCGTCTTTGACAAACGATCTCGGATTGCCCTTGATGTCGCGCACCTGGATCGATAGATCGTCTTCATTCAAGGCAAGACCTTTGACAGTTTCTCCGCTTTTGGTTTGGATCGTAACCGTGTAGTACTCCGGGAAAATTTCGGCGTCGGGCTGGGTCAGCGCGAGCCTTAACGATTCGGTGGACCGCGTGATGCCGATCTCTTCCAGATCCGGCCCCAGGCTCGCCCCGTGGTGATCGATGGAATGGCAAGACGCGCACGCCCCTTTGCCGTTAAAAAGCGCCTTGCCGACAGCGGCGTTGCCAGCAGTTTTCGCAGGGGGCTTTGCAGGAGCGGGTTGTGCGGCGATCGGAAGCACAAGCGCCATCCCTGCGGCCAAAATCATGGCGGTGCTCCTGCCAAGTCGGGCAAGCGAAATGTTTGGCGCGGGTTTCATCCTCTCAGCGACTAGAACCTAAATCGTATACCGCACCAAGCGCCAATCGGCGCCCCGGGCGCGTAAAACGTCGACTGCACCACCGGGAATTCTCCACCGATGGCCGGCAGGGACCGCGCGATGAACGTGCCCGAACCCGTGAAACCAGTTGCCCCCAGCTGCGCGCCGCTATAGTAGTGACGATTCAGCAGATTGTTGATCTGCAAGAATAGTTCGGCTCTCCGGTGCACCTGGTAACGCGCCCCCAGATTGAGGAGCGCATATCCGCCCGAATTCCCCGGCCCCAGATAATAGACGCCATCCGCACGGTGCTCATTATTCTCGTTCCCACGCGCAAGCGAACTGGATAGCGCCACCAAACCAAGGTCCACCGAGAGCTTGGACGTGGCTTGCAGCTCCGCATAGGACTTGAGCATATGCTTAGGAACCAGAGGAATCCGCGCTCCCGGTTGAATCTCAATTGTACCCTCCAGCCCTCGTTGGCCGGCCAGCGCCGCGCTACTGCTGCTGTTGCTCGAACCGTCAATAGTCTCCGGGCTTTGATAGGTTGCATCCAGGAAGGTATAACCGCCGCCCAAGCGGAGCCGCCGGATGCGGCCATTCATGCTAACCTCCATGCCCTGCCTCCGCGTCTCGCCGAAATTCTTAAAGTAGCCGAAGCCAGTCTGATTCGACGCCACAAACAGGATGTCGTTGCGATTGTTTCCGCGGAACCATCCGATCTCCCAGCTTAGGCGGGTCTCGTATCCCCCGCGCAAGCCCGCTTCAAACGTGCGCGCAACCACCTGCTGCAAAGGCGGGTCGCCAGCGAGTGCGTTGGGCAGCTTGCAGGGCAGGTTCGGGTCAGCGCATCCCAGCTCGATCGAAGTCGGCGCCCGGCTGCCTTCGCTGTAACCGAAATATGCACTCAGATAGCCGGTGGCGCGATAGGTGACACCCGCGGCCGGATTGAACCGCCCGAAGGAATTATTGCTGGTGAGGGACCCCGTGCCGCTCGGCCGCAACCGGTCACTGTTATCCACGGTCGTCCGGTTGTAGCGTCCCGACAACGTGAAATGGAAGCGATTCGCCAGCGAAAACGTGTCGGTTGCGTACACGCTGCCGGTGCGAATCCTCCCGTGAAGGTTCACGGCGGTATCAAAGGGTTCGCCATCGATGTCGCCGCCCGTTACGCCGTCGCCAAAGGCGCCTACCCCGATGACCCCATGATTCGGGCTGAGGTAGCCCAGTTCCGTCAATTGATTAAAGTCCACGCTACTTCCATCGAATCCCCCGCCCGCGGTCAATTGATTGTGTAGTCCCGGCGGCGAGCCCAAAAATGTCATTTGTCCGAAGACACCATAATTATGCTGCTCCGATCCGGTCCGGTTCAGCAAGCCATTGCATTTCTCGCCCGGCTCATCCTGTAGCAACGCTTGCCCGATGCAGCGCCAGAAGGGAAAGGGGGTGTTGGAGGCGTTCGCACCGCTGGTGGGGAATCCGCTATATCCGGCTGCCGTCAGCGCCCGGATCTCTGCCGCGCTCGGCTGATAGACAGACTGGTCGAGAGAATCCTCATTGATATCGCCGTTCAGGGTGCGTGTGCGGATATAGCGATAGTAGGCGTTGCCGGAGAAAGTGAGCTTGTTAGTAGGACTGTGCCGTACGCTGAAGTTTAGAAACGGAGCGCGATTTGCCGTGGTGTCGGGCCTGGTGTAGATGCTCGTGTAGCTGGCGGCGAGCAGACGTTGCTCTTGCAGTCCATTTCCGGTCAGTGAGTTGTTCGCATAGGCGAAAGTGAGCCCCAAGATGGTTTTCGCGCCTTGCCAGCCAAGCTTGCCGAAGAACTGGCGCACATTGGAAGGCGACGCATCACGCCAGCCGTCCTCGAAGAACATGTTGGCTGCGACGTACCAATTCAAGCCCCACTTGTTCGATCCGCCGTGCTCGAACTCGCCATACTTCCGCCCAAAGCTCCCGCCACCGAGAGTCAGCGTGCTGCCTGGCTTGCTGTTCCCGTCTTTGGTTTGGAGCGAGAGTGCGCCACCCAGCGTGTTCAATCCGAATAGTGGATTCGAGCCCGGGATGAGAACGGTTTCGGAAATCGCGATACGCGGAATCAGGTCCCAACTCACCACGTCTCCGAAAGGCTGGTTCAGCCGCACGCCGTCCATGTATATCGACAGGCCCTGCGGGGTGCCGAGCAGCGGGGACGCCGTATAGCCCCGGTAATTCACGTCTGGCTGAAAAGGATTGCCCTGAACCTCGTTGACGTAGACGCCGGAAAGCCGCCGGTTCAGAAAGTCGGCCAAGTTAATGGCGCCGCTCGCTTCAATATCTTTGTCCGTTGCGGCCTGTACCGGCGAGGGAATCTCATCGCGAGTCCGGTCATCGCCGGGAAGCGGCGTCATCCCGACTACGTCCACGCGGAACCCCTGCGTCCCCACTGCCATCGTAATGGTACGGGAAAGCGGAGTTGACGACTCCACGTCGAACACCGCCGTTTGAGTGGTGAACCCTTCTTTTGAAATCTCCACGCGGTAACGGCCAAAGGCCAGCCCGGAAAGCACCGCCTCTCCCTCCGCGCTGGATTGAAAGCTCCGAGTCACGCCGGTCGCGAGAGGGACCAATTTTCCTGTCGCTTCCATCGCGCCGCCCGTGCTGTCCTTTACCTCCAGCCGGATCTCACCATTCGGGGGCTGGCCCCACAAGAGTGCACAGGAGAAGACCACGAACGCGGACAGGGCGAGACTTCGCAAGGAACTCATATTCTTACATTCCAATGCGAGGCAATCTGTTCAGCAAAAGTGTGAACAAAATGGGCCTAAGCGGAATATTCAATGTGAGCCAGGTTCTGTTGCACTAGGTTCCAGGAGAGAATAGAGTCGAAAGTAGCCAATGTCGTCCCGCTTAACAGACTCTGCCGCGCTGCCAATTTTGGGAGCGGCTTCGGCCGCCGGACCGGCTGACCGCCGCGCCCGCCTGGAAGAAGATGTCGTCGCCCTCTTCGATCAGTTCAGGGAGCCGCTGCTGCGTTATCTGTCTACTTTTGGGCTGGCTCTCCCGGATAGCGAAGAGGTGATCCAGGAAGTATTTCTTTCGCTGTTTCAGCATCTGCAGCGCGATAAGTCCCGGGAAAACCTTCGCGGCTGGTTGTTCCGCGTCGCCCACAATCTAGGACTGAAGCGCCGATACCGGAATCGCCGGGATGCAGTGGTGGGGGGCGAGGCCGGCGCCGAAGACGTCGCGGTGGATCCCGATCCAAATCCGGAAGATCAACTGGTAAATAGTCAAACCCAGCGTCGTTTGCTGGCCGTTGTCCAGGCACTACCCGAGCAAGATCGCAAGTGCCTATCCCTGCGAGCGGAAGGCTTGCGCTACCGGGAGATCGCCGAGATACTCGATTTGTCTCTGGGCGGAGTATCCCTTTCTTTGGCCCGATCACTGGCGCGCATCGCGCGCTCCGCCGAACGGTGAATTGTATGAAGCACGAGGACGCCCATCTTTCCGATCAGCAATTGCTCCTGGAAGTCGACGGGGAACTCTCCGCGCACGATGAAAAATTGGTGCAAGCGCATCTTGACGGGTGTTGGATGTGCCGCGCGCGCCGCCACGAACTGGAGAACGCTATTTCGGATTTCATACGCGTGCAGCGGACGGCGGATACGGGGCTACCCCCGGGCGCTGGCCCGCACGCGCTGCTGAAAGCGCAGCTCGGTCAAATCCCCCTCGCTGAACCAGGCCTCATAGCGAGCTGGTTTCCCGTCTCGCCGCGGTTCGCATGGACCCTGGTTGCCTTTGCCTGTAGCGTGCTGGCTGTGGGATTGGCGCTTTTCGGGTGGAGGGTCCATAGCGAAGGCGGAAAGACAGTGGTGGTCTCCCTTCCCGATTCCACGCTTACCCCCGGCGCCACGCTGCTGCAGAGCCGACAGGCAGTCTGTGCCCAGGCCAGCACCAATAACAAGGTGGTCCCCGTAGCTTTACAGCGTAAGGTGTTCCAAGAATATGGCATCGCCGGAGCGAGATCGCGAGACTACGAAGTCGACTACCTGGTCACGCCCGCGTTGGGCGGTGCGGACGACATTCACAATCTCTGGCCACACTCTTATTCCGCCACGGAATGGAATGCCGAAGTGAAAGACGCCCTGGAGGATCGCCTTCGCGAGCTGGTCTGCGACGGGAGCCTGGATCTCGCCGAGGCGCAGCGTGAAATCGCGGTCAACTGGATCGCTGCGTACAAGGAACACTTCCACACGGACGAGCCGCTGGCGGACCGCCGCCCGCGAACCATTCAATAGTCTTAGCTTTTTTATCAACAGTTTTTCCACGG